>CAYMXM010000192.1:0-8737 GCA_964394065.1 uncultured Pirellula sp.
CACAGCACGCCCTTCGTGCCTCAGGGACGTGCCACCCAACGCCTGAGATATTCCCTACAAGGTCTACGTGCACTCGCGACGCTATCCCTCGCTTACGCCACGGGTTGTGATGGGTGACGCTTCGCGTCCACCCTCTTACCACCGATGCGTCAGGCCACCCTGCGTCTCCGCGCCTCTGCGTTGAAATCTCGTGCTCCCTCTTCCTCTGCGCTACTCTGCGTTCCCTGCGGTTCAAATCTGAAGGGAACTCCACGCCCATCGCTGCGCTCTGAGCGTGCCACCCCCGGTTTGCTTAAGAATTCCAACTATTGGAAATGGCAACCTCTGGAATAGAAACAGGAAAAGCTCCCGATCGGGAGCTTTTCTTCTCGTTAGTCTCAGGAAAGAGCCGCAAAGATAATACTTCCCCCGCCAAGATCCCGATCGGGTGCATTTGAATTGCATTTCGTGAACCCATAGCATATGTTTGGAATTAACCACCGACAATACACCCGATCGGGCGCATTTCAATAGATAGGGAAAGGAAGTGCATGGCACCCAACACTCCTAACACCAACCAAGAAATAGGCAGTTTTGTCCGAGCGCGGAGGAAAGCGGCCGGATTTACCCAGGGGGAACTTGGCGAGCTAGCAGGGGTTGGCCGGAGGTTCGTCTCGGAACTAGAGCAAGCAAAACCGACTGTTCAAATGGATGCGGTAAACAAGGTGCTTTTGGTTTTCGGAAAGAGGGTTGGAATCGTCGATGCACCTAGGAATGAACCATGAAGCAACGGCAAGCGTTGGTGCGCATCGATGGAGAACCCGTTGGCACCCTTTACGAATCGGGAACGCAAATCGTATTTCAGTACGACTCCGCTTGGCTTGCGAACCCCAAGGCAGTTCCGGTTTCATTTACCTTACCTCTCCGGCCAGCCCCGTACCTGACAAACGGGCTTCATCCGTTCTTTGAAAACCTGTTACCTGAGGGCTGGTTGCTGGAGTTGGCTACGAAGAAGCTCAAAATCCCGAAGGACGATCCATTTGGTCTTTTGATCGCTACCTGCGCAGACTGTATCGGCGCAGTGGAGATCCTGCCACTCCAGGAGACAACGTGAATTCCGTCTGCCATATATGCTTGGGGGCCAGCGCTACGCAAGAAAACTACCATCCACGCTGCCTTCGACCACTCTTCGGCACGTCGAAGGTTCCTCACATCGATTTGGAAGTGAGTAAGCTCCATACGGCAGCGCTTGCGATGGTGGGGCACACCTCTCTCTCTGGTATCCAAAGGAAAATATCGGTCACCCTTTCGACAGATCGAGCGACCCTTCAAATCGCGGCAAACGGGGGACGCTATGTTCTCAAACCTCAAACGGGCGTCTATCCTTTTCTACCGGAAAACGAGCATCTCACCACGCGGTTGGCGAAACTAGTCGATATCGAGGTTGCACCGAACGGACTTATAGCGTTGAAGGATGGATCCCTCGCCTATATCGCAAAGAGATTCGATCGCTTACCGGAAGGACGGAAGCTTCATCAAGAGGATTTTTGCCAGCTCTCAGGTTTGTCACCGAAGGAAAAATACGACGGTTCTGCTGAGGGGTGCGTCAAACTAATTCGCAAGTACGCAAGTGAGCCACCAGTTGAGTTGCTCAGGTTCTATCGCCTGATGGTTTTCACTTGGTGGTCCGGGAATGGAGATATGCACCTGAAAAACTTTTCGCTCCTCACCGGAAAAGAAGGATTCACGCAGCTTACTCCGGCGTACGATCTGGTCTGCACTCATTTGGTGATCCCAAACGATCCTCTCGCCCTCCCATTGCAAGGAAAGGATGACAATCTTCGTCGGGGCGTCTGGCGTCGCTTTGCAAAGTATTGCCAATTACCTGAGAAGGTCGCGTTGCGAGTGCTGGACAAGCAGATTTCGGCATACGAAAAAGCTATTCCCCTTGTTGAGCAGAGTTTTCTGCCAGACCATCAAAAGGAAATCTATCTGCAACTGATCGCAGATCGCACTGAGGCGATCAAAGAATAGAGTCTTGTGATCGCCGTGCCGTAAGTAACCTCGGACTATGAGAAAACCACGAATCGAACGAAATCAGGCTTGAGGGGTGAGACTTGAGGCTTGAGGAAGAAGCCCTGCCCATTGAATATCCGCTCCCATCGCCCCGGAAGAAATCAAACACTCACGCCAAGTCGCAAAGAGAGGAAAGGCTTGATCGTGGCCCGGGCGTCCCGCCCGGAGTAGCCCTTCAAAAAAGCAAAAGCTTAAAACGCAAGTCAAGAGGTGACCAAAGCGACTAAATCTTCCCCCTCTTTCCTTTGCGCTTTAGCGCCTTTGCGTGAGTCCCTTTTCCTTCTTCCTCTGCGTCCCTGCGCCTCCGCGACTCTGCGTTGAAATCTCCTGCTCCCTCTTCCTCTGCGCTACTCTGCGTTCCCTGCGGTTCAAATCTGAAGGGGACTCCACGCCCATCGAAGCGACCTGAGCATGCCACTCGGAACTATCTGGGAACGGTGTTCCTCCCGCGGCGCATGAGGAAAAGTCCTGCGAGGGCCAAACCTCCACCTAGCAACTGCAGGAAGAGGACGGGCTCCCCGAGGAGAGTCCAGCTGATCAAGACAGCCACTAACGTGACAATGTTTTGATAGACAGCCGAGTGAGTTCCACCGACCTTGCGAACCCCAATATTCCAAGTTGCGATAGCTATTCCTGTCGAAAGGACACCGGAAAAGAGTATGCAAGCCAAAAGGGCTGGGGAGAGCCAGACTTGCGATTGATGGACGATGAAGTCCCAGTTCATCGCAACGTGAATTGGCGTCGTAAGGGCCGAACTAGTAAACGCCAATTTGAGAGGACCGATAACTTTGAGGATTGGTCCGCTGGTAACCGTTGCCCCAGCCCAGAGAATGGCACCCGTCAGCATGAGCAGATTCCCTAGTAGGTATTCCTCCGAAAACTCGACACTTCCCTGAGAGAGGACGATCAAAGCAGTCCCCCAGAAGGTAATCAAAAGCCCGGACCAGGTTAGACGATTCAGTCGTTCCTTGAGAACCAGCTTCGACAGCAACGCAGTCCACATCGGCATACTAGCAAGAATCAAAGCCGTATTCCCCGCAGTCGTCCAATTGACTCCTTGAATGAATGCCATTGGGTAGAGTAGGCCACTGAGTAGCGAAAAAAGTAAAATGCGTCCGGGAAGCCACGAGGTGGTTTCGTCGGGAAGAGGAGAAGAGCTACATTGTTCCCGTGTGCTACGAGTTTCGAGCCACCAACAAATACCCAGAGTAGCCGTTGCGAGAACCAATCGCAGCGCGTTGAATGGCAAAGCGGGCATCCGTTCCGTCGCAATCTTGGCCACCGGGAGATTGATCCCCCAAAGAACAGCGGTCACCATCAAGAAACCATCCGCCGCCTCCCATCGAAAGCCCTTCCGTCTGCTCATCCTTAATTTCCAAAGAATACTACGATACACGACTTGGCAGAGGTCTGCCAAGCATGCCGCCGGTGTTCGAAAGCTCTTGCAATGGGATTGGAATAATAAGGAATAGAAATAAAAAAAGCTCCCGGAAGTGAACGAGTCCTAGGGGGGCTGAGGACTTGAAGCTACTGTTCCGGGAGCTAATTGTTTTACGCGAGCCTTTACACATCCGTGGTAATGACTCGCAGGGACCTTTCGATCTACCGGGCCGAGGTCAGCATCCTGCTGTTTCGTTCCCGCTAGGTGCTGTTCCACTTGGTAGTGAAGAGCACGGCTCGATCAGTCGTTTTGTTTTGTGTGTCGCGTTGACTGCGATGGGCCTAAGATAGGGGGGGACGCCCCGTGAGGTCAATCTCGATTTGAACAAAAGTTCCAAATCTTGAGGATTGTTTTCCAGAATGTCCAAGATGGTTTGCTTTGAAGGGAATTGTAACGCTTTCAACGTCAATGAGATGCGCTCGGGCTTTGAACCCGTTTGTAAGAAGGGGACCCAAGCGAAAAAGTTTTGGGAACCGGTTGGAGTTCGAAGGGCAAGTTTTGAAGTTGCGCTGTTTGAGCGCCTTCACGCTGCGCAGCAAGTAGAAGTCACTAGGTTGTGTCTGATGCATCAGAGTAAGGGGGCGGACGCGAAGCGTCCCCCCATCACAACCCGTGGCGTTAGCGAGGGATAGCGTCGCGAATGAACGTAGCCCTTGTCGGGAACATCTCAGGCGCCGGGCCTGAGGCACGCAGGGCGTGCGATGAGACCTCAGATGGGATACCTGGTTGCTAGCGCTGTCCCTCGCTAACGCCACGGGTTGTGATTTTCGAGCCTCGTTTGTGCGTCGGGGTTGTACTACCATGCATCCAATCGCTATAAAGAAGCAGAACTACAGCGATGGTTCCACTCGTTTGGTACGGTCGTTGCATAGGTTGGTCATTGTCGGGATGGCAGGAGTGCCCCAACAAGCACAACTGCCATCGCAGGAACATTTTCGACAGTCGTAATACAAGGAAGAGGATTAGAATCGCTGAGCGCTTTGGGGCGTAACGACGATACCAAGCAGGCTTTTGCTCGAGAGCAATGTCTTCGCAAAGTCGCCTTGACCGTTATGGATGGTCTTCTGCGGCACGGACTGCGAGATAGTAGGGATCGAGCGCGAGAGAATGAGCTTTCGCAGTTTGGCAAGGTAGCAGTCCGTCCACGAACACCAAGGCGTCCCATGATCGATGACGATCACCCGGCATTTCTATTCACTACGGGGGAGAAGACAACTATGCAGATTTCAGGCAACTTTTCGATTTCCGGTCTCGATGCCACTCGCAGCGCTTCCCGCGCCAATGCGATCTCGGCAGCTCATTCGGAAACCAAGGCCTCCATGTCGATGCCTGTCGATCAACTCGATCTTTCTCCAGAAGCGCTCGGAGTTAGCGATAGCAATGGAGCAGGGGAAGTTTTCCGTGCCGACAAAGTCGCCAGCCTTCGGGAAGCGATCGCATCCGGAGAATACGACACCGACGAGAAGCTCGATGCAGCGCTCGATATCATGCTGAGCAAGCTGGATATTTAAGCTGACAGCTTTGAGCTGACAGCTTTGAGGTGTAAGGTGTAAGGTGTAAGCGTTGAGTGGCATGGGCGTCCCGCCCGTGCGAGGCTTGAGGAGTGAGACTTGAGGAAGAAGAAGGCTTCGCCCCTTGACCGTAGGTCGAGCAATGGTAGCCCGGAGGGCGGCACATCTGGATCTCGGGCCTCCAGGAAATCCATATGTGTCGCCCTCCGGGCTTGCGGAGATATCGGTCTTCTATCCGGTGGTTTACACCACCGGCAAATATGTGCCGCCCTCCGGGCTAAGGAGGATGCGAAACATATATCTCCTTCAGGGTGTTCCTCTCCACCCCTTCTTCTGATCAGCTCTCAGAGATAGCCCCGTCCTGGGCCACATGTGATTTTCGGGCGAGACGCCTGGGCCACGGTTTAGAAATCCGTGCCATCTGTCTTATCCGTGGTTGAACCCACGTTTCTCAAAAGGGCGAAGCCCCCTTCTTCCTCCTCTGCCTCTCAACGAACATGGGCAGGAGCCCATACCACCCTTACAGCTTACTCCTCAAAGCTCAAAGCTTCTAACCCTTGAATCGAAATTGTATCGTCGTTGCAATCGATAAGGTCGGAACACCCAATCACGCTATCTTTGCTCTTTGTCCTAAATTACCAAGCCCAGCCATTTTTTCTATTCCATCCTTCTTGGCCAGTCGATTTATGTCGCGTGTTGGGAAGTAATTTCCTTACGCTCACAATCGTCAAACGATCCGGTAAGGCTGACTGCTCAGGTCTCGTCAAGAACGCCCTCGTACTCCGAGGGGACGAGTCGCCCCGAGTGAGGTTTGGTGTTTCGCGAAGAGCCGCAACTAGTCGCGAAGCATGGATATCACGAGGGCGTCCATGGACGGGATCAGCCCGAGCACCTTGTTGGCGGTCTGTCGTGATCGATGACCGATGTGATGCGGAGATGAAGCCTGCCTAACGCAACTACAACGGAATGGCGAGCGAGTGATCGCCTAGTTAGATACATGTGTCCCTGCACGGTATAGCAGATTCAAGGAGAATGGGAATGAAGAAGATTTGGGCTTTGCCAGCGGTCGCAGCGATGATGGCTGCATTTGCTGGTGCTTCGCACGCTGCCTTCGGCGGTGCTGTAAGCTACGAAAACTGCGGTTGTAATGTTGTGGACTCTACCGGTCCATCGACTCACACCGTTATGAAGAAAGTACGGCGCATCGTTCACGAGCAAGAAACAGTTCAAGGCTCGCGAACGGTGAACCAAGTGGTTTACGAAGACAAAGTCGTAAACCGAACTCGATACGAACGAGAAACGCACCAGCGTGAAGTTTCCTATACGGTCAACGTACCGGTTCGGGAAACCCACCAAGGTGTACGAAACTATACGGTTCGTCGACCTGTCTATGAAACTCGCACCAAGCAAGTAACGTACAACGTTTCTCGCCCTGTGTACGAGACCCACAGCAAGGTCGTCAACTACACGGTGATGGTTCCTGTTCGTGAAACCCACGAAAAGGTGATCAACTACACCGTGAAGAAGCCTGTGTACGAAACGCACAGCAAAGTTGTCAACTACACCGTCTCGGTTCCAGTTCGCGAAACTCACGAAAAGGTTATCAACTACACGGTCATGAACCGAGTTGTTGAGCCACGTGAGCAAGTCATCAACTACACGGTCATGGTTCCTGTAACCGAAACCCGTGAGCGAACGGTCAACTACACGGTCACCAAGCCTGTCAACTACACACGAACAGTCCAAGTTCGAGGTGGAAGCTGGCAGACCGTTCAGGAAGAAGTCGCTGGGCCAACCGTTCGCCGAGTTGTTCGCGAACCAGGCACCTGGACATTCGATCCTGCAACTTGCCGAAACGTTTACTGCCCAGGTTCCAGCCGAGTTGAGTGCGTTCAGTGCCCACCTCGAACGGTTTGCAAGAAGGTTTGGGTTCCAACCTGCGAAACCAAGGAAATCAACTGCGTTCGCTACGAAACCGAATGCGCAACCAAAGTTGTTCCTTATACCGTTACCAAGTGCGTTCCTGAGTGCCGTCAACGCGTTGTCAAGTACAACGTAACCAAGTGCGTTCCTGAGTGCCGTCAAAAGACGGTTACTTACACCACTTGCAAGATGGTTCCTGAGTGCCGGCAAAAGACGGTTAACTACACCACTTGCCGAATCGTTTGCGAGCCACGTTCCAAGGTTTGCACCTACACCACTTGCCGAATGGTTCCAGAGTGCCGTCAAAAGACCGTCACCTACCGAACCTGCAAGATGGTTTGCGAGCAACGAACCAAGGACGTTTGCTACACGGTTTGCAACTGGGTTTGCGAACAAAAGAGCGTTCCTTACACCTACACCACCTGCAAGATCGTTAAGGAATGCCGCACCAAGCTCGTTCCTTACACTGTCTGCAAGCCAGTTTGCTACCAAGAAACCATCAAGGTTGCTAAGTGCGTACCAACCTGCGTACCTTACACCTACACCCGATGCGTTCCTAAGGTAGTATGCGAAGAAGTTCCTGTTGAAGTAGGCTGTGCACCAGCTTGCGATCCATGCAGCGGTAGCTTCGGTGGCGGAATCCGAAACGGCGGATTGTTCAACGGTCGCCTGTTGAACCTCCTCCGAGGACTCCGATGCCACGGTGGCTGCAGTGCAGCAGTTGATTGCGGATGTGGCGCTGCTCCAGCTTGCGGATGCTAGTCATCCCAAGGAGCCGACACGTCACTAGCCACTGGTTCTGTACTCCAGTGACTAGAAGCGAATCAAACTCCTAAAAAAACCACAACAGCCGGTCTCGAAAGGGACCGGCTGTTTTTGTTTGGCGACGAAGAAGTCGGGTGTGTGGGGCGGTCGAAATCTCAATGGCGGCTTCCCCCTTACCTCCGATGCGTCAGGCCTAGCCGAGGGGGAAGGGTAGCGAATAGCCAATTCCAAAATGCCGCAAAACAGAGAGGCACAGAGTTGAGGAACGGCATTACAATCCAAACTCTCTGTGTCACTCTGTGCCTCTGTGTTTCCAAACTCCCCACCCTTCACCGGTTGTGAGTTCTACCACGTCCTACTTTGTTCCATCCCTCAACCCGAAACATTCTCCTCCATGACCGCTCCCGACTCCAACGAAACTTCTCCTCTCCGACGCGTTCAGCTCTACACCGACGGCGCTTGCAGTGGCAACCCCGGCCCAGGGGGATGGGCTTTCGTCTTGCGAGATCTCCAGTCGAAAAAAGAACGTGAGGGATCTGGTGGAGAACGCGAAACCACCAACAACCGAATGGAACTCCGCGCCGTCATCGAAGGACTCTCGGTCCTCACTCGCCCCTGCCACGTGGCCCTCTATGCCGATAGCCAATATGTCTTGAAGGGGCTTAAAGAATGGATGGCGGGGTGGAAGAAAAATAATTGGCGCCGCAAAAGCGGAAGCAAATATGAGGAGCTCAAGAATGCCGACCTCTGGAAAGAACTAGACCGCTTGAAGTCCCTCCACCAAATCACCTTCCACCATGTGAAAGGCCATAGCGGCCACCCCGAAAACGAACGCTGCGACGTCCTCGCCGTCGCCGCAAGCAAAACGGTTTGATCACTCGGGTGGCACGCTCAGAGCGCAGCGATGGGCGTGGAATGGCATAAGAATTGAACCGCAGGGGACGCAGAGAAGCGCAGAGGAAAGAGACTGTCCCGAAATAACTTCCGTGTTTTTAGTCTTGGCACGCGCCCCGTTTTATATTTCCGCTCCCCTCGCCCCGCT
>CAYMXM010000193.1:0-8621 GCA_964394065.1 uncultured Pirellula sp.
GGCCGCGACTAAACCACTCTTCCTCAAACCTGAAGACATTCTTAATATTCTCTTCATATATTAAGGCTAAGCTATCTACACCAAAGGACGGAAACATGTCGCTACATCTAAGCCAAGACCTCAACGAAGCTCACAACTCACTACTTCGCCTCTCCGGTTCCGTCGAGGAGATGATTGGAAAGGGGGTCCGGTCTTTGATGGAACGGTCTGGGCGTTTGGCCGAAGAGGTTATCGCACAGGACGATGAGATCGATCGCATGGAGGTACGCATCGAAGAAGAATGTTTGAAGATGTTAGCGCTCCACCAACCCGTCGCCGCCGACCTTCGCCGGATCACGACGATGCTCAAGATCAACAACGACCTGGAACGGATCGCCGACCTTGCATGCGCAATCGCACAACGCGCAATTAGCCTGGTTCCATTTCCAGAGTTTCCTATTCCGGGAGGGATAGAACAGATGGCCTCGATGACCAACTCGATGGTCCGTCGAAGCTTGGACGCATTCGTCAATCGGGATGTTGAACTTGCCTACCAAGTCATTCGCGAGGATGACAAAGTGGACGCCAAGAACGTGGAAGTCATCGACGAACTGAATGCGTTGATCATCAAGGAGTGCGAACAAACCTATGCAGCCCTTCACTGCTTCTCTGCCTCAAGGCACATCGAACAAATCGCCGACCATACTGTGAGTATCGCGGAAGATGTAATCTACATGGTGGATGGAGTGATCGTGCGCCACCGCAACCTTACCAATAACTAATGGCCAGATATAAAGTACTTGTGATCGAAGATGATCGAGCTCTTTCGGAGGTCTTGGTTTACAACCTGGAGAGAGCTGGTTACGAAGTGTTCAAAGCCTTTGATGGTCGAGAGGGGATGGAGCAAGCGAGATTGCATCTTCCCGATGTTGTACTCCTCGACGTGATGCTTCCGATCATCGATGGGGTGGAGGTCTGCCGCCGATTGCGCACATTTCCTGAAACAGCGGCGAAGAATATCGTTTTGTTGACGGCGAAATCGGAAGAAAGTGATCAGTTGGTTGGGTTTTCGGTAGGGGCGGATGACTACGTTACGAAACCCTTTAGCGTACGAGTCTTGTTGGAGCGGGTCAAATCTCTATTACGCCGCAAAGGAATTGTGCATGAAGAGGAGAACGATACGATCACTCGATGCGGAATCACGCTCGATAGAAGAAGACATCGCGCCTCGGTTGGGGATATCCCTATCGACTTAACCAAGAGCGAATTCCGATTGCTGGAAACCTTGATGCGGCAACCGGGACGTGCCTTCGAACGGTCCGAACTAATCGATTCCGCATTGGGGGAGGATACGTTGGTTCTCGAAAGAACGATCGACGTTCACATTCGATCCATTCGAAAAAAAATCGGGGACAAAGCGGCCACCGTCGAAACCGTGCGAGGAATCGGTTATCGATTTCAAGAGGAGTAAAGTAGGGTGTGAGGTGGGCGTCTCGCCCATGTTTACGTTGAGTTCGTAGGGATATTCTATGTTCTCCTCTTAGGAGCTGTCCCGAAATAACTTCCCGATTTTGGGCGTCCTAGCAGACGCTCCCCTCGTTTCGTATTGTTGAATCGCAAAGCGATGATCTTGGTTTGGAATCGCGTAGCGATGGCAGCCCATAGCCGTGGGCTTACGCCCACGGCTATGGGCTGCCATCGCTACGCGATTGAGAACCGAAACCAATCCATGGAAACAACTAGACACGGGCAATTGGAACCCAAGACGGATACCTCCCATGGAAGACAAATCGGATCGTAAACTACTTACCCAAATTGCCAATTTGCAACTTCATGCGCCAGGCCACCCCCAGCCCCTCTCCCCTAAAAGGGGCGAGGGGAGCGGAGATCTTATGGGGTATACTCTTCCTCAAGTCTCAAGCCTCACCCCTCAAGCCTGAACGGTAGCCATTCGATGTCCACTCGGGAGAGAATGCGTGGGACGAGTTGCCATGTCTCGTTGGTCGGCATCCAAACCTTGTCGATCAACTCCTCAAGATCGAGTTGCGTTCCTTCCGCCACCATGTAGGTCGACATTCTTTCGCGACTCAAGTAGACGTGGCATGTCTGCTCGATCCGTCCTTGCATCTGCTCCGAAAGTTGAAACCAAGTCAACTCCGATGTGTACAAGTACAACCGGACCGACTCGCCGAAGTCCGCGAGGTAAGGGATGCACGATTCGATCTTGCTATCGAGGTCGAATGTGTCTTCCCCATCGCCCGCGAACTCATCCTGCACCTTTGTGTCCAGATCTGCTGTGCGTTGTGACGATCCAGAGGACAATTGCACCATTCCCCCTGGAGGCGCTGTCTTCGTCGCTACGGTTCGGTCTACACTCGTATTCAGGACATTTTCCGAGGGGGCTTCCTTCCCCTCAGTTGCTAAAGAGCTTCCGTTCGATTGAGGCGTGCTATGTTTTACGAACTCCTGCCGAATGCGTTCGTGACATTGCTTGAGTTGTTCCTCAAGCGGAAGACTTTGGGAGCGGTGTTCTTTACCAGGTTGGCGATCTTCAAGAGAGAGGAATAGATCTCGCATCTGGCCACGATCGATCCACTGACGCATCACGATCTCTGAGAAAGATGTCCCACTCAAACGATTCAGAGAGTCGATTTTTAAGGGCGGGTTGTTGGACAGGAACTGACCCATCGAGTAGCCGAATTTCGCTTGGCATAGGGATTCACCAAACATTGCGAAGACAGAATGGATCTCGATCGACGAGTTTAGCCATAGGGTTCGGAGGATTTCGAGCCGATCTACGAATCGGAGAAGCAGGTTGCCACTGAGTCGATGGAAGACAGCCTCCATCTCGATCTTGCTTCTCACCTTGGCTACGGAACCCATGTTCTCTTCAGTACCTGAAGACTCTTCTTCCGAAGAAGCTTGGATACGTTCCTCCAGTTTTTTCGCGACGGAGAAGAGAGAGTGAGAGTTGACCCGGATTCGCTCTTCGATGAGTTCTAGAACCTTGGGAAACACCCCCCAATGGTTAACGCTTAGGAGCCAACTCGTGAGGACCTCGAACAACTTTTCGTAGCGACATTCGAATAGCTGTTGAATCGAAATGGATGACTCGGAAAGATCGACTCCGAGTGGATCGCAAATCTGCTTCAGTTCGTTTAGGTATTCGAGGGAACAGGCGCTCCCTTGGGTTTTCGAACGGAAGTCGTTGAGGTGAGTTGCTTCATCCGGTAATACGGCTCTCATCACGTCGCGCACCCATGCTTGGGCGTTCCAATTGCAGATGCGAAACGTATCGGTGACAAGAAACTCCAGGCGTTCTAAGACTTTGGGGGGGACGAGAATACTCTGAGAGGTTGCCGCCGAGGTAATGGCTCCCTCCAATGTTGCAATCCAAGCTAAAAGTGTTCGCAAGAAGATGCTGGAACTCGCTTTTGAAGGGTGCACGCCCCCCTCCAAGGGAAATGGAGAAACGCGAAGAGTACTCAACCAGTTGGCCGAGTCCGTTCCGTTGCTCAATGGTTGGCTTTCCTCTTCCTTCTCTTGGTGAGTCGGCTGGGGAAGCTGGGATGGGAGCATCAAGTAGTCGGCAATCTGTTTCACCGATTCCTGACGATCGGATCGGTTGCTACTCTGCCCCCCATAGAACAACCGAACAGAATCAAAAGGAGGCTTGTTGCTATGAGATGCTGGAATGTTGGGGAGTGCTGGGTGGAGTCCATCCGTTCTAAAGAAGTGTTGAATTTCCAGTAGAGACGAAATCGCTGACGCCGAAGCCAAATCGCCGAGCGCGGAGGGGGAGGGGGCTGCACAGGTCAACACGAGCTCGCAATGGATTGGAACCTCAAGAACCTCGCCGATTTGTCGCAAGAGGAACCCTACTTCGCAAACCATCGCGCTCCCGGTTCCCCCCATCGCTGAAACAACCATTCGAACTTGGATCGCCTGGGCTTTGTCTGTTTGTTGAGTTATATCGTTTAGTAGCGTACCAAGCCGTTCATAGATCTCTGAGGCGTGATCGATCAACGCCAGCATCCCGAGGGGACGAACTCCTTCGGTGGTTTGACTTCGTGGAATATTGTAGAGCCACCGTCGGCTTAGTTGAGGAAACGGAGAGGTTTCATCACGGTAGTAGTGTGGGCTCTTAAGAGGTGCGTGGATGGAACAGTCCCGTGTGGGATTCCAATTGTTGATTTGCTCCGAAAGGTTGCGGAATGTCATGGGATCGGTATCCATAACGACGAACCGTGGCTGGGCAAGTTCGTCCCCACCCAACATTTCAAACCGATGCTTCATCTCGACTGCAACCTCAGCGCCGGTCCCTCCAATCCCCAAGATGATCTTTCGAGAAGCGGCCTCGGATTGCGAACGAAATTGGGTAGGAGCTTTGACGGAGCCTTGTTCGAGAAGGTCGCGTTGGGATCGAATGATCCCCGAAGCACCAAAAGGGGAACGGGTAGAGGTTCGTTGGTTCGGTAGTTTGCCCGTGGTTCCCTTGGGACTCCAACCGCGAACGCGAACCTTATCTCCAGTGGTATCGCTCTGGACCTCTAAGGCTTGCTCCAACGCGGTGACCAGCTCGCGGCAGTCAGAAAAACGATGTTGCGGACGCTTAGCCAGCGCTTTGGCAATGACCGGACGCTCCGCAATCGGGAGCTCTTCAAGATTGGGGGCTTTATTGAGATGCTCATTGGCTAGCTGGGCTGTTGTCCTCCCACGAAAAGGAAGAGTGCCGGTCAGCATTTCCTGATACACGATTGCAAGGGAGTACTGATCGCTATAACGACCGGGTCGTCCATCGAACATTTCGGGCGCCGCATAGGTAGGAGTCAATCCACCGAGCAACGATTGAGACATCGAGTGAAGATCTTTCACCAAACCAAAATCTGCGATTTTGATTCGATCCGAAACCAGCAGCATATTGCCTGGCTTCACATCCAAGTGTTGCAACTCATGCTTTTGACACAGAAAATCCAGCCCGTCTGCAGCATCTTTCAAGTAGGCGAGGAGGCGGTCTCGTGCGATACCAGCGAATCCATTCTTTCGAAACTCTAAGAAGCGATCATGAAGGGAACCTTGCGCAAGCTCGGTCACGATCAGTAGTTGCCCCTCGACAATCTCGATCCGCTCCAAGGATAGGATAAAAGGGTGGTTCACCTGACGGACCCTTTGTAGCGACTTTAGCTCCGCAGCCGCCCGATCTTCGTCAACCGATCCGTAGACGAACTTAATGGCCTTCTTAAGTCCCCCCGGAGCATCCGCAGACCATACATCGCCATACCCTCCGGATCCTAACTTCTTGGTCAGGACGTATCCTGGGATCGGTTCGAATCCAGCCTGAATTTTTGTACCGAGTACACTCATAGTAACGTGGCGCTCCTTACGGTCTCTGGGTTGGGAGCGTTGCTGCTGGTGGAGGAGTCGCAGCAGATACTTCCGCCAGAATTGGTACAGTCGCCGACGGTGAGTTAGCAATAGGCACCGTGGAACTGTTTGACCTTTGTCTACTCAAAGAAGCTCCAGTCAAAGGACTAGTTGCCGAAGGTAGAATGGGAGCTAGGTTTGAACGAAACAAGGTTCCATGGGTACTGCTCGTTCCCAACATCTCGGTTCGCTCTTGCGGTTCGCAGTTGGCTGGTTTCGCGACAGAACCTATATTCATCCCCGCATAGCTCGGTTCGGACTGTTCGCTGAGGATCGGCTGGTTTCCAAAATAGTTTAGGCAGGCGATCTCAAGGTATTCTGGTCGAAGCTCGGCACGCTCTCCCCGGTAGGCGCAAAGGCAACGGATTTGATGAAGGATATCTCGGGGATGGCAACGCCGCAGAGAGCGTCCAGCTCCGCGATAAAACCTGGTATAGAGTTCGTCGATGACCTCTGGACGCCAAGCGATCTCAAAGGACTCGCAAGCTCGACGAAATAGCTCCGTGAACTCGTTGGGCGTGGGATCTCCAATATGGATCTTAAACGGGACTCTCCGCAGAAACGCTTCGTCGACCAGGGACTCGGGTTGTAAGTTCGTGGAGAAGAGAATGATCTGTTCGAAAGGAACACAGAACTTTTTTCCCGTCGGTAGACTGAGATAGTCGTGTCGGTTCTCGAGTGGGATGATCCAACGGTTCAGTAGCTCCGCGGGCTCCATCCGTTGGCGACCGAAGTCATCGATCAATAAGCACCCACAGTTGCTCCGCATTTGAAGAGGCGCTTCACAGGTGTTGCTTCGCGGATCGTGGCGAATCTCCAGGTGGTCCATCGTCAGTTCACCACCCACCACAACGGTTGGCCTGCGAACGCGAATCCAGCGTCGATCGTGTTCCTGATCGGTAACGATTCCCGAGTGCCCAACCGAGTTCTTAATCGGTTGATGGTAGGCGGCGTCGAAGAACTTGATAATCACTCCATCTTCGATAATCGCATGGGGAACCCAGATCTCTTCCCCGCGACAAGCTGCAAGACATTTCGCAAGAGTCGTTTTTCCGTTTCCTGGGGGGCCGTAAAGGAATATCCCCGAGTTGCTATTGATCGCAGGTCCGATGAAGTCGAGCCACGACGGCTCAAAGGTTACGTTCCCAAAGGAAGCGACCAGCTGCTTTCTTGTGATCGGCTCAAATGTGCTCGCTTGGGCTTCGACGCTCAAGACGTAATCCATCAACGGCACGGGAGCAGGTCCCGAGTAGGAGCAGATCGACTGATAGTTCAAAGCTCGTTTCTGCCCGGCCTCCGTGAGACTATAGTAAAAGTCGTTCAACGGGGCGGGGCGAGCGTGGGCGATAAGCTGACGAACTCGCAATTGGGCGAGCAACTGTTCGATGATTCGGAAAGGGAGTCGGACCCGATCGGTCATTCCTCGCCCCGTGAGTGTTCCAACGGCTAAAAACGTCTGGAGTACGATCGACTCCAGGGTCATCTCAGAAATGCCACTTTCCTCCAATGTTTTGGGTTCGTATGGCCAGAACGCATCCTCGTTGAGAACTGCAGGCAATACTTCGTTCGGCAGCGACGCAGTATCGGGAGAGATTCGTGTTGACATTGCAGCGATTTCCGTGACAGGCGAGTGGAATCGCTACGACCGTTACAGGTTCCCATACATGCGATCCTCTTTCATCTTGCCAATCGGCTTGCAGCCGATGTAACTTTGCCACGCTGCGGAATATAACGACTGTAGGATGGAATAGTTCTCCGAGGATTCACGGATTTTTGTTTTGCTGCGCGCTATCGTGTCCTAAATTACACAGTCGCTGTAGTTTGCCTTGACCGCAGCCTCTCCCATTTTCCACTAAGGTAAAGCCCACTTGATCGAAACCGCAGACTGTGCGTTGAAGAGCGTGTAAAGGTATGGTTCCTGATTCCGCAATGCTAAGACAACCCGCGCTAAGTACCTCCTCACGAGGGGGAGCACTCGAGGGAAAATCTGTATGGCTTTTAGAGGCCGTTGGGAAAAACCTCAGCGACTCCCTTACGGTCATCTATCCTGTCCCTTTCTCAATCGGTCGGAGAGCCGGTTGTAGTTTGCAACTTCAATCGAAAACCGTTTCAAGCCACCATGCAGACTTGACGATTCGCGAATCTATTCTCTATGTCGTCGACCGTCAAAGCACCAACGGCACCTACGTCAACGGAACCCGCGTCAAAAACATGGTCGCGCTCCGAGCCGATGACGTCGTTCAATTCGCAGATATCGCCTTTCGCGTTCGTTGCGATGGACATGCAACCTCCTCCAATACGGTCGCGGAAGATGTCTGCGATCAAGCCCTCGCATTAGTCCAGTTCGATCGGATGATGGAAAACAGGTTGGTAACCCCATTCCTCCAACCAATCGTAACATTCGACGGGCACCAAACCCATGGGTACGAAGTTCTCGCACGGAGCCGAATGTTCGGCTTGGAGACGAGCACAGCGATGTTCAACGCAGCCGCCAAGCTGAACATGGAAGTTGAATTGAGCCAGATGCTCCGTTGGGAAGGAATCCGAGAAGCGTTGGCCCTCCCGAGCAAAAGTCAAATCTACGTAAATACGCACCCACTTGAACTCGGAAACGCTGCGTTGCTTGAGTCGATGCGCAACGTGCGAGAGTTTACTCCCACAACCCCAATCACTCTAGAAGTTCACGAAGCTGCCATCACCAACCCAAGTCAAATGTTTGAGCTTCGTCAAGCGCTGCGCGATCTCGATATACGACTCGCTTACGATGACTTCGGCGCAGGGCAGACGCGTCTGTCCGAACTTGGTAACGCCGCTCCCGATGTCTTGAAATTCGACATGGGACTCATTCGAGATATCGACAAAGGACCGATGGAACGGATCAAAGTCCTGCGATCTCTCGTGGAAGTTGTGCTCGAGCTAGGGGTTATCCCACTCGCCGAAGGAGTCGAGACCGAAGCGGAGTCGGAAGTCTGTCGCGAACTCGGCTTCCAACTCGCCCAAGGCTACTACTTCGGCCGCCCCGCACCCCCGAGCAAGTTTATCTAACAGGTGAGAACGTGGCATGGGCGTCTCGCCCATGTTTTTGTCAGGCTTGAGACTTGAGGAAGAAGGGACTTCGGATTTAACCGCAGGGGACGCGGAGTTTCGCAGAGGAGAACTCGAAGATAAGTTTTGCATCCCTCTGATATCCCGAAGGGATTACAGCCATTAGCCGGTGG
>CAYMXM010000194.1:0-8559 GCA_964394065.1 uncultured Pirellula sp.
GGCATCCATCCCAGGTCTCACAGCACGCCCTTCGTGCCTCAGGGGCGTGCCACCCTGGCGCCCGAGATATTCCAGACAAGAGCAACGTTCACTCGCGACGCTATCCCTCGCTAACGCCACGGGTTGTGATGGGGGGACGCTTCGCGTCCTCCCCCTTAACATGGATGCGTCAGGGCCCCCATGGGAAGGGTTACGATGGTAGGATTCCATTTGCCCCTCCGGCCTAGTAATTCGCGCTCGACGAATCGGGCATGATCCCCGAGTGCTCGAAATGATCCTGGTCGAGGAACGATTTACGCCAGCGTTCAGCAACGAAAGCGACGGCGATAGCAGCCATCAGACTCGCTACGCACCCGATGGCAAGCTTGACAAAGGGGTAGGAGTCGACCGGATCGCTCGGAGCGGTTTTGGATTCGATAACATTGATGCTGGAGATGCGCTGCAAGTCCAATTGGTGGTCGATTCTCGCTTGCTCTAGGTTTTCGGAGTACTTTCGGTAGTTGGCGTTTTGAAGCTCCACGAGTCGTTGCAGTTCGACAAACTTCAACTCGACTTCGCTCATCCGTTCGATCTCTTTTTGCGTCGAACCGATTTGCTCCTTCAACGCTTCGATCCTGGCGTGTTGCGAGTTGAAAAGGTTCTTCTCTTGAGCCAGTTTGATTTCCAGATCTCCGTGAACCGGATTGGTTGCGGTAATCGATTCCGTGCGGTTCGCGGGGTGCGAGTCGTAGAGTTCTCTCGCCTCTTGGACCTGTTTCCGTATGTTTCGGACGAGGAAATGTTCCTCGGTATAGCGGGCAGAGAGTTCCTTTTCGCGGACCTCAAGTTGATAGAGTGTGTCCTTCATCGAATCAGCGCCGGCGGCTAACTGACCATCTGTCTTCGAAATTTCACGCATCGCCGGAATCGTTTCGAGGAGTTGCTCCAACGATTTGATGGAAGCGGCTGATGTGGTCTGTTCGATCCGCACCCGCTTCAACTCCAACTCCAACGCGTCGAGGCTCGTGACGAGAAGGGTTTTCTGAGCGACGACGTCGACGACTCCTGTATCGACCTTCAGCTCTCTCCACCTTCCTTCGGTTTCCTCTAGCTGTTTCTTGGCGTTTTCGGTTTGGGCCAGGAGGAAATCGTAAGCCCCAGGGGCTCGGTTGATTCGAATGTGTTCTCGTTGGTAGAGAGCGATCAAGGTTTGGACCACTTTGAGAGAGACCTCGGGGGATTCATCGGTGTAGGAAATGCTGATCACCGTTGAGTGTTTAACCGCTGAGACCTCAAGCTGTTTCAAGACTGTCCGAATAGCGATCTCTCGTTCGCTAAGTTTCGGTGATGGGTCGATTGCGTTCTTGATTTGACGCAAGCGTTGGACGATCGGATGGTCGCTCTTCTTCTTGCCGTGGGTTAGTACATACTCGGGGCTCAGTTCATCGACGAGGCTTTCGATCAAGACGCGACTCGTGATCAGGTCGACGGTAGAGTTCAGTTCGTCTTCGCGCGTGTAGGGCATCGTCACCGCTGGGCTGCTGGCGGTCGTTGCTGTCGGGTCCAAGACGACATTTTCGCGACCGAGCCGGAGAAAGAGCTTCGCCTCGTAGCAATACTTAGGGTCGTCCAGGAGGACGAACAAAATGGAGAGGGAGAAAAGGGCAGCGAAGATCGCAAACACTTTCTTTTTGTGTCGGAGCAGGGTCTCCTTGATTTCTTTGGGGGAAATATCGGATGAGGAGGATCGAACCATCGGTCTGGGCTCTTGAATGGATGTGCCACGTGGTTTTGCGGAAATCGAGCTGAAATCTCCTCCATCCTAATTTCTAATCTTGAATAGGAGCCCCGGTAATCGGGGAGTTTTGCAATAGATTGAGCCGATAAGTCGGATGATTCGGATAAGTCCGATCCGGGGGACTGTGAACAGCCAAAGTCTAAAGTCTTTTCAAGATATAAACCACGTCCTCGGTTTCGGCGTCGATTTCGATTGGGGAATCGATGTCGTAGCTGAAATCGTAGGTCTCCTCGACCACCCATTCCGGTACCTTTTTGATCGTATTGGCGAACTGGCGAAACGTATAGCTTCGGAGTTCCAGGCAATCATCGATCCGCTCCGAGCCGGAGGGTTTGTAGATGTCGAACCGGAGGTTGTATCGCTCCATCCTTTTCTTCCGGTCTTTGTCCCGGGCCCACATCGCGGTGTTGATCACGAGGTTCCCACGGCGCGCGCTCCATCGTTCTTCATCGGTCTGCGGTCCTTCTAGGGGTGTGAGGTGAAATCCGAGCGCGTAGATCCCGCCGGGTCGAATCCCACGCGCCATCGCTTGGAAGTGGGCAACCGCTTGCTTTTCGGTCGCTAGATGGCGGAAGGAGTTGATCGTGTTGAAGGCTGCATCGTACGGCTTCTTGACCGTGAAGTCGCACATGTCGGCGACGAATGCGGACTCGGGAAGGCCGTGGCGTTTTAGTCGTTTGTTACAAAATTCAATCGCTCGTTCGTTGAGATCCATTCCAGCTGCCGAATACCCAGCCTTGGCCATCCGGTAGAGAAGTCGCCCCGTCCCGCAAGCAGGTTCAAGGACCCGTTTGGTCTTCTTGGTAACATGCTTTTGAAAGGCGGCTTCCAAGAACTTAAACTCAGCGACCCAATCGCTCGCAAAGATGAGGTCGTAGTAAACCGGGTAGTTGTAGATGCTTTCGGACACAGATTCCATGCTCAGCTCCAAGGCTTCAAAAGTGGCTTTTTTAGACGATTCGTGAGAAAAGGTCTACAGTACGTGATTTGTTCGTGGCCTGGCGCACAGCCGTTAAAGTAGGTTTCAGATTTTTGAATCGCAAAGCGATGATCTTGGTTGGGAATCGCGTAGCGATGGCAGCCCATAGCCGTGGGCGTAAGCCCACGGACTCCGAACCAATGAGCTTCTCGAGCCGCGAATGCGGCGGCAGCATCGAACCGATTCGAGAGGTGCTGCCGCCGCATTCGCGGCTCAAAACCACGTGGGGCCGGGCAACCGTGGGCTGACGCCCACGGCTATGGGCTGCCATCGCTACGCGATTAAAAACCGGAACCAATCCCTGGAAGCAACTAGACGCGGGCAACTGGAACCCAAGATGGATACCTCCCATGGAAGACAAATCGGATCGTAAAATTACTTGCCTAAATCGCCAATTGACAACTTCGTGCGCTAGCTCATCCCCAGCCCTTCTCCCCCAAAGGGGGCGAAGGGAGCAGGTCGCTAAAGGGCCACGGGTTGTGATTTATCGCGAACTTTTTTCTTCTCCCAGGCTCTTGTTCCCCATGAGTCTTCCTGGAAAACTAAGAATCCCCTGTCGGCTGGTGGGGATAAAAATCGTAGATAAACAAAGGTGAAAGCGTTTATGGATCCTAGACTGATTCCGAAGGATGAAGCGGTAGCGATTCTTCCTTGCGATGGTTTGCCTCCGATTACCGTGATCGGTACGGAAGCCATTCGAAAGACGTTCGACGAGGGGTGTCTGCAACAAGCGATCAACTCGCGAACTTCCCCCGGTGTTACCAACGTCGTATTGAATCCAGACGGTCACCTCGGATACGGGGCGCCGATCGGTTGCGTGATGACTTCTCCAACCCATATCTATCCCGGCCCCGTAGGTGTCGATATCAAATGCTCGATGAGCTTGCTGCAAACCGATGTCCCCGAAGACGCAATCCGGGATCGGAAAGTTCGACGCGCGTTGATCAATGCGATCTGCGAACGGATTCCGACGGGAGCCGGAAAGGGGCAGCGTAGCGCCAGAAAATCGCGCCGCGTTCCCACGTCGGTCGTTGCCGAAGGATTGATTCATGGGGCAAGCCCCGCCGTTCTGGAAGGGATGGGGATCCCGATCCATTGGGCCCATAACTGCGAAGATGCCTTCCATCTAGGACATGACCTTCAAACCGACTCCCTTGGAAACCGACTCGACTGGCACCTCTGCTACAACACGTTCCAGGACATGGAAGCGAAGCTTGCTCAAGTCGGCTCCTACGGGGGAGGAAACCACTTTGGTGAATGCGAAATCGTCCGCTTGGAAGACAACGCCCGCGCACGGTATTGCGCAGAGGTCTTCGGGCTTCGAGATGGTTGCGCAGCCTTCCTCTCCCATTGCGGATCGCGAGGGATCGGCCACAACTTGGCGATGAACCAGTTTCATATCCTGCAAGGGAAATTTCAAAGTTGGAAGATTCCGTTTCCAGGAAACGATCGTCAGTTGGTCTACGCGCCTCTCGAAACCAAAGAGGGACGGGACTATATCGACGACATGTCGATCGGAGCGAACTTCGCGACATTGAACCATTTGTTGATCAACTCGTTGGTCCTCGAAGCTTTTCAAGAGATCCTTCCAGGTACCACAGGAGAGCTCGTCTATTTCATCAGCCATAACATCGCGCGCCGCGAGCTGATCGACGGCAAGATGGAATGGGTGCATCGCAAGGGAGCGACCCGCGCGTTCCCTGCGGATCATCCGGCATTGAAAGGGACGAAGTACGAGAACACGGGGCATCCCATTCTCTTGCCAGGAAACCCGCAAGCAGGTTCCGTTGTGATGGTGGCTGATCCGAACGCCAAGATCAGTTGCTACAGCGTGAATCACGGCGCCGGCCGGGCCATGGGAAGGAAGCGAGCGATACGAGAATTGGATCAGAGTTCCATCGATGAATCGTTTGATCGATTGGACATCTTGACCAATTGTCGACGCTTCCCACGCGACGAAGCCCCCGCGGCCTACAAGAACTTCGAAGAAGTCCTCCAAAGTGTAAAGCTAGCGGGCCTCGCCTCGGAAGTCGCACGCCTCCGAGCGACGTTCGTGATCAAAGATGGAGACGTGGCCGACGATTGAAGTGGGGATGTTTGGCCGATGCGTAAGCGAGGCCCGAAAATCACAACCCGTGGCGTAAGCGAGGGATAGCGCTGAAAACTAGGTATCCCATGCAAGGTATCGCAACACGCCCTTCGTGCCTCAGGGACGTGCCACCCGGTGTGCCCGATATTCCCGACTAGGGGCCACGTGCACTCGCGATGCTGTCCCTCGCTAACGCCACGGGTTGTGATGGAGGGACGCTTCGCGTCCGCCCACTTAGACTCTACAGTGCTTCAAAATCTCTTCTGCGGTGGCTAGGTAACCGGTGTAGAACTGGCCGAATTGTCCGTAGCGAGCGCTCGCCTCATCGAACCGCATGCCGTAGACGATTTCCTTGAGGAACTGAGGGTTTCGGGCCCAGAGGGTGACCCCCCATTCCCAATCATCCAATCCGACCGAAGCGGTAATCAATTGGGAAACTCGCCCGGCGAACGACATCCCGCTTTGCGCGTGCTCCGCCATCAGCTCCATCCGCGTCGAGAAGGGTTCCATGAACCAGTTGGCTCCAACATTCCGAGCTTTGTTCATGGGATAGAAACACATGGCTGGCCAGTTCGGAAACTCGGGGGCCAAACGCTGGGCCAGCATCATGGGAAGCCGCTTTTCATAGGATGCCACCTTGGCCTGAAATCCTGTCGACTCGGGATCTTCCCCGGTTCGAATAAGCTTCGCGGCATACTGCTCTTTGTTCGGCAGATATTCACTGATCTCAGAAAGGGAGACGAAGGAATAAGTCGGCTCGATTGCTTCTCCCAAAGCCGAACTCATGATGCGCTGGTGGACTCCATCGACGGTCAATGGATTGGGATCCATCGCGATGATCGCAAAGTCGGCTTTGTGCCCGCTGATGATGAAGGATTGCAAACGCTCTGGCTTTGTGATGTCAGCCGCCGTGAGGGCTTGGACGAAATCCGCAGTCCGCGGTCCCAACTCTCCACCAAGGGCTTTCAACGCCCCGCGGTTCCAGCGATAGAAGTAGTGTCCACAATGCCATCCCTGGATCGGCACGAGGGAGGGTTCGGGTAAGTTGGCGGGAGCGGAATGAGGTCGATTCATGATTATCGTTGGTATGGGTAGGTGTCGTTGATATGGGTAAGTATGTCTCAGGAGTCGGGGTGGCACGCTCAGAGCGAAGCGATGGGCGTGATGTTTTGAGGTTATTCCCAATGTTCTGAGAAGTCCTCCACGCCCATCGCTTCGCTCTGAGCGTGCCACCCTCGCACTGGTTTTTTACCACCAAGGATCAGGCCTCCCCGGAAGGGAGGGTTACTCTCCACTGAGAGCGGTAACAAGCGATGGGCGTCTTTCATCCGCTGCTCCCCTTTCGAGCGACAACACGATGAAAATGGAGTTGAACTTCGCGAGCACAAACCCTGCGTACCCCCTCGACGAGGCAGCGTGGTTCATTCTCCGATTGTCCGCGGGCGATGATCTCGTCGAGCTTGGTCCCAGGAGGAACGGTGAACGCGGTTTGTTGAATCGTTTGATTTCCCGCATCCAACTCCGGGACGATGAAATGGCAGGTTGCCCCGAAGGTGAGCATCCTCGCGGCGTAGGCATCGTGGTAAGGCCGGAGACCTCGGAAGCTCGGGAGGAGACCATGATGCAAATTGATAATCCGTCCCCCAGCGAACCTCCAACAAGTGTCCGGAGGGAGAACTCGCATATAGCGGGCCAAAATGACATAGTCGGCTTGATATCGGTCGATCACACCAACCAATTTGGAGTCGTCCGCCTCCCCATCCTCGGTGCCGATCCATTCAAAGGGAATGCCATACTCGCGCGCGAGAGGTTCGCATTTGCGTCGATTGCCGATGAGGACGACAGGGTTAGCGCGAATGACTCCATCCCGCACCGCTTGAAGAACCGCGCGCGGGGTTTGCTCTAACAAGGTGCAACAGATTGCAAGGTTCGGGCGGGGAGCGCGCTCGTCCGGGCTCCAGACCCGGATTTCCAACCCCGTTCGTTCCGCAATTTTCTCCATGGAATCCTTCAGAGGGGCCCATTTCTCGGAAGAGATTTGAAGCCGGCACATCATCGCGAAACGGGCCGCTTCGTCATGATCGTACATTTGAATTTCCGCGATGTTGGCCCCCCGGGTCGTCACATCATGGATGATAGGATCTGCAAGCCCCACATTGTCAGGGCCTACCGCAGTAATGATGATTTCCATAGAGCGTAGCGTATCCCAATCGAAGCTTGCGGAAAAGGGCATGTAAGGGAGCGCAGTTTTAACCGCAGGGGACGCAGAGGGGCGCAGAGGCGAGGGTGGCACGCTCAGAGCGAAGCGATGGGCGTGATGTTTTGAGGCTTACTCTGCGCTCTTCTTCCTCTAGTTTCAAGCCTCACCCCTCAAGCCTGCTCATCAAGCCTGCTCATCGCAACGCGGAGTTTGGCACTTCGGGCGCGGGGGTTCGCTTCGATCTCCCCTTCACTGGGGACCACCGGTTTGCGAGTGAGCACTTCCAGCTCTTCGTGATCTCGGAAAGCATGTTTGACGATTCGGTCTTCTAAGGAATGGAATGTGATCACCAGGAGTCGGCCACCCGGCTTCAAACAACCGGGGAGCCAGCGCATCGCTTCTTCCAGATGTTCCAGCTCCCGATTGACGGCGATACGGAGCGCTTGAAACGTTCGGGTCGCGCTGTCGATGCGTCCATGGATCTTCCCGGGGACAACTCGGTGAACCAGTTCGTAAAGAGCTTCTGCAGTTCGAATCGGATCGCTTAAGCGACGTTCGACGATAGCGCGCGCGATGCGACGGCTGAAGCGTTCTTCCCCGTACCGGTAGATGATGTCGGCGATCTCCTTTTCGGTAGCTACCTCCAGCAACTTTGCCGCCGACATACCTGTTTCGGTATCGAACCGAAGATCGAGGGCCCCACCGGTTTTGAACGAGAAACCTCGCTCCTCATCAGCAAGCTGATCACTCGACAACCCCAGATCGAGAAGGATCCCATCGGCGGGCTCCAACGATCCCTCTCGTATGTACTCGGGAATCTCCCGATACGAGGCTTGCAGCAATTGAATTCGACACTTCCAAGGCCGAATCGATTCGATGCGAGATTGCGATCGCTCCATGGCGAGCGGGTCCCGATCGATGCCGACAAACGTATCTTCTTCGTTTAGACGAGGGATGATCGAACATGCGTGTCCGGCTCCTCCCAGGGTCCCATCGATCCAAACAAAACGACGCGGCTCCCCTTCCGACTCCCGTTCGAGGCCAGACCATTCCAAAATCTCCTGCAACAAGACAGGAATGTGCACGGTTGGAGAGGCCAAAACAAAGAGGTCCCAATCAAGGGGAAGGAGCTGGGGAAGAAGAAGAAACGACAACAGCCGACCGGGGCGACACCCAGCATGTAGCAGCAAGCACTCTTAGTTTCCATTCTGAGACGCGGTGCTGGCAAAGCTGCCATCTAGCGAGCTAGGCCTCGCACGGCTGGCAGACAGGAGAGCTTAGGATCCGATAAGGAAAGGACCGTGTGACTGCTTCTTCACCGATCAAGAGCAGAGCCCGTGGCCGTAGGCTCGACTCACTTTCCAAACGAATCCCATGCTTCGATGACTGGGCTGTCGCAGATTCCGATCGGCTGTCGATCTTGTTTCTGACAACTCTTCTAAGGATACTCGATCCCTCCACTTTGGGAAACGCTCTTTCGAAACCTTCCTCAGATTTTGCCCTCTCGGGAATGC
>CAYMXM010000195.1:0-8491 GCA_964394065.1 uncultured Pirellula sp.
CGGCGATGAAGCTTGGGTCGAAAAAATGGCGAAGCGATTCCACTTAGAATCCACCTTGCGTCCCCGAGGAAGGCCTAAAAAGTCGTAGAACGCGCCGCGCTTTTAGCTATCCGCTCCCCTCGCCCCTTTTAGGGGAGAGGGGCTGGGGGTGAGCGGTAGCCCGAAAATCACAACCCGTGGCGTAAGCGAGGGACAGCGCTGGCAATCAGGCATCCATCCAAGGTATCACCAGCACGCCCTTCGTGCCTCAGGGACGTGCCACTCGGAACCCGAGATATTCCCGACGAGGGGCCACGTACACTCGCGACGCAGTCCCTCGCTAACGCCACGGGTTGTGGTGGCGTGACGCTCCGCGTCCTCCCACCTACCACAGATGCGTCAGGCCATCCGCGGGGAGCGAGAGCCTCTCTGCGCCAGTGGGGCACTTGAACAGCCCTGAGGTAGAGACCGGCTCACTGCGCTGACGGCGGCTTTTTATGGCGACGTTGTTTAACGGAATGAATTCCGTTCTACATTGTGCTACTCAGCGCATTCTGTGGGTGGAGTCGTCCACGCAGTGAGTTGATCTAGACCTGCGCGGCTGCAGAAGTCGCCGAACGTCTCGCCATCCTCCCGTTCGATCTTGAACACTTCGAACAAAGGCTCCAAGGTCGCGACGATGTGCTCCAGAGGGATCAAATCCTTGTAAATAAAACCGAGCCGGGTTCCCAAGCGAGTTCCACCGACGTAGATCGTATATTTCCCCTTGGCCTTTCCGACCAATCCGATATCTGCGTTGTAAGGACGTGCGCATCCGTTCGGGCAACCGGTCATACGGACGGTGAAGAGTTCTTTCTCCAACCCCATGTTCTCCAGAACTTTCTCAAACTCGTCCATCAGCTCTGGCAAAACCCGTTCGCTCTCGGTGATCGCGAGCCCGCACGTTGGCAACGCGACGCAGGAAATCGACCAGCGGCGGACGTTGGAGATTTCTTCGGAAATCGGAAGCCCGCGTCGCTTGATCAAACTCGTCAGCTTCTCCTTGTCCTTCTCCTCCACGTTGCAGAAAAGGATGCTTTGGTGGGCGGTCAATCGAATCTCCGGTTGGATCTCCGAGCAAATATCACGCAGAGCAGCCTTCCAAGCTCGATTCCCATCGTCGTAAAGGCGACCGTTTTCGACGTTGAATCCGTAGAACCATCGTCCGTCTCCCTGCTCGTCCCAACCGATGTGATCGTCGTGCTCCACGACATCCTCTTCGGTGCAATCAGCGAGCTTGCTCCCGTAGTATTCTTCCACTTGTGAACGGAACCATTCGATTCCCTTGTCATGGATCAGATACTTGAGGCGAGCACGCTTTCTGTCATCTCGGTAACCGTAGTCCCGTTGTACTTTCACGACCGCTTCGGCAATCGGAATCGCTTGTTCGTTGGTAACGAACGCCATTCGGGTGGCGAGTCGGGGGAAAGTCTTCTTAGCGCTCGGAGTCACCCCGAGCCCCCCACCGACCGCGACGTTGTAACCGATCAACTCACCATCTCGGACGACGGCAATGTAGCCCAAGCAGTTGGTGTAGATGTCGGTACAGTTGTCTTCGGGCAATGCGATTGCCGTTTTGAATTTTCGAGGCAAATAGGTTTTGCCATAGATCGGTTCGTATTCTTCGTCGCTTCCACCTTCCAGAGTGTTTACCCCCGTCTCGGGATCTTGAAGCCACAGTTCGTAATAGGCCTTGGTCTTCGGGGCCAAGTGCATCGCGATGTCGTAAGCGAGCTTCTGAAGCTTCGGATGGATCGCGTCTTTGTAAGGGGCCGGGCAAGCCATGACGTTTCGGTTTACGTCACCGCATGCCGAGAGAGTGCTCAAGTGGATTTCGTTGATCCGGTTGATGCAGGCGCGTAGGTTCGATTTGAGGATGCCGTGAAGCTGGATTCCTTGGCGCGTCGTCACCTTCAAGGTGGTGTTTCCAATTTCGTCGCAAAGATCGATATGGGCCAGGAGTTGGTCGCTGGTCATGATCCCCGCAGGAATGCGGCTTCGAACCATGAACGAATAGGCTTTTTCGCTTTTTCCGGAGGGAGTCGCCTTGCCTCGCGCTTCCCGGTCGTCCTGCTGATAGGTTCCGTGGAACTTCAGGAGCTGCAGGTCGTCTTTGCCAAAATGGTCCGAGTCCTGTTTCAGCTCGTCTCCGATCGTCCCCCGCAAATATTGGCTGGCCGATTTAATTCCTTCGACTGGGCTTAACTTCTCAGAGGTGGTTTCGGGTTGGGACATCTAACTTTCGCAGTGAAATAACGCCGTTGGTAAACTGGGGAAGGCGAGCAAAACCGTGATGGAGGCTTGGAGGGGTGCTCGACGCGATACTACCCTCAAGAATATAACAGAAGGGGATTCAGCGATATCCCGAAAGCTTATCTATTCTAACTAACCGTTAACGAACCCCTAGAACGAATCTCCAGAGGCGGCATGACAGCTCGCAATCTCGATGGAAAAGCCATCGCGCTCCAAATTCGAAAAGAAATCCAATCCGAAGTTTCCCAATTCATCGAGCAAACCGGCGTCGTCCCTTGCTTAGCCGCCGTTTTGGTAGGGGAGGATCCCGCCAGCCAAGTCTATGTACGGAACAAGGAACTTGCCTGCGAGAAAGCGGGAATGGCGAGCCAACTCCATCGACTCCCGGCTTCCACCAGCACCGAAGACCTGTTAAAGCTCCTCGACCAGCTCAACCGGGACGATTCGGTCCACGGCATTTTGGTCCAACTCCCCCTCCCGAAGGGGATCGACGAGCGGAAAGTCCTCGATTCGGTCCTTCCAAGCAAAGATGTGGATGCGTTTTCCCCCGAAAATGTCGGCCTCATGTCCCAAGGACGCCCCCGTTATCTCCCCTGCACTCCCCACGGCGTGATGCAGCTTTTGCACCGTGAGGGAATCCCTACCGAGGGTAAGGAAGTCGTGGTCATCGGTCGAAGCGATATTGTCGGCAAGCCCCTCGTCTCGATGCTTCTTCAGAAGACCGGACCTTGCGGAGATTCCAACGCCAACGCCACCGTCACCTGCGTTCACAGTCGGACCCCGAATTTGAAAGAGGTCACCCTCCGAGCCGATATCTTGATCGTCGCCATCGGCAAGGCTCATTTTGTGACCCCCGACATGGTCAAGCCGGGGGCTGTGGTGGTCGATGTGGGGATCAACCGGCTGGAGGACCGACTCGTCGGCGATGTCGATTACGATAGCGTTCGGGAAGTCGCCTCCGCGATCACCCCCGTCCCAGGAGGTGTCGGCCCCCTCACCATCGCCATGCTCCTAAGGAATACCTTGGAAGGTGCGAAGGAGATTTAACCGCCGAGGACGCGGAGAATCGCAGAGTCTTACAAATCAACGTTACGAGGCGGCGTCAAGGGTGGCACGCTCAGAGCGAAGCGATGGGCGTGGAGAACTCTAGAGATGTTGGGAATAGGCCTCTTTACATCACGCCCTTCGTTCCTCAGGGACGTGCCCCCCGGCGACTTATTCCAGGCGAGCGGCTACGTACACTCGCGACGCTGTCCCTCGCTAACGCCACGGGTTGTGATTTCGTAGTATCCAGCCTCCGCGTTTCCCTGCGACCCCGGCGGTTCAATTGAGCCATAGAGAATCGCTAAGGCATATCAGGTTGCTGCCAAATGCTCATCCCTCCGTCGACGTAGATCGTCTGCCCGTGGATGTGCTCCGCTTCGTCGCTTAGCAAAAACGCAGCGATCCCGCCGCAGACACTCGCGTCGGGAACTTGTTGATTCGGGGTATGACGTTCCATCCATCGGACCGCTTCGGGACTCGCGTCAAGCACTTGATTGGTCAATGGGGTTCGCACGAGCCCTGGAGCTACGCTGTTGATCCGAATTCCCATGGGAGCCAATGCGACGCATAGAGAGCGAACCATCCCGGCGACAGCCGCCTTCGACGTGTCATAGGCGGTGTGGGTCGGTTCGGCTAAAAGGCCGTTGATCGATCCGGTGAAGAGGACACGCCCCCGGCATCCCGACGCAATCCAGTGCTTGGCAAAGGCTTGGGTGAGGAAGTATCCCACCTCCACATTGATCCTTAGGGTCCTTTCCCAGAGCGATTGCTCCATTTCCAAGAAGGGCAAATCGATGAAGACTCCGGCGTTGTTGATCAACAGGTCTACATCGCCAAGGGACGGGTTCTTCGACGGCGAAAGGCGCTGGAGCGTTTCGTCGATCGGCTTTGCGAGATCGCAATAAATCCCGTTGGCCTGGACACCGAAACGACGGCACTCTTCAAGCGTTGCGCGTGCGAGATTATCTTCGCGCAACCCATGGATCCAGAGGTTCGCCCCGGCTCGGGCGAGCCGTTTTGCGATGGCCCCCCCAACCCCTTGCGATCCACCGGTGACAAGTGCAGTGTGCCCTGATAGATCCATGGGATTACCTCCGCCTAAAAATACCTGCTCCCCTCGCCCCTTTTAGGGGAGAGGGGCTGGGGGTGAGGGGTTTGACGCTGCAAGAATGTTTCCAACGAATCACTCGGCCTCGGTCTTCAATCGCGAAGCGATGGTAGCGCATAGCTGCGGGCGTAAGCCCGCAGTTGGACGGTCCCACATGGTTTTGAGCCGCGAATGCGGCGGCAGCACCCCTCCATGCTGCCGCCGCATTCGCGGCTCAAAATATCATTCACGCATAGCCGTGGGCTTACGCCCACGGCTATGCGCTGCCATCGCTTCGCGATTCCAAAACCAGCGTTTCGAATCGAATTGATTTTTCTAAAACTTCTGCCCCTCACCTCGAAGCGAGGGGAGCGAATATCTTAGTGGGCTCTACTCTTCCTAAAGTCCAAAGCCCAAGGTCTAAAGTCTCTTATCGGCTTACAGCAGCTTCGCCAAACGGGAGCAGAGGTCTGCGGTTCGGCAGCTATAGCCCCACTCGTTGTCGTACCAGGAAACGATCTTCACGAGCTTCCCTTTATCCCCGAGGACTTGGGTGAAGTCGGCGGCGAAGATGCTGCTGTGGGAATCGTCGATGATATCGCTCGAAACGATCGGGTCTTCGGTGTAGGAAAGAATTCCCTTGAGCGGGCCTTCGGCCGCAGCCTTCATGACGGCATTGATTTCCGCTACGGTCGTTTCCTTCTTGAGGTTTGCGGTCAAGTCGACCACCGAACCGGTCGGGACGGGAACTCGCATGGAGATTCCGGTGAGCTTACCCTTCAGTTCAGGGATCACCAAACCAACTGCCGAAGCTGCTCCAGTCGTCGTAGGGATGATGTTCAGAGCGGCGGCTCGAGCGCGGTAGGCGTCCGCGTGTGGCATATCCTGAACGCGCTGATCGTTCGTGTAAGCGTGAATCGTTGTCATGAGACCAGTCTCGATGCCGAAGGTCTCGTTGAGTACTTTCGCGACAGGTGCCAAACAGTTGGTCGTGCAAGATGCGTTGGAGATACACTTGAGATCTTTCGTGAGTTTGTCGTCGTTAACACCCAAAACGCAGGTCAAATCAGCGCCATCCTTCGCAGGAGCGCTCAGCACGACACGCTTGGCACCAGCAGCCAAGTGGGAATCGTACCCCGGCTTGCCATCCTTCGCACGGGCGGTGAAGAAACCGGTGCTCTCGATCACGATGTCGACGTTGAGGTCTCCCCAAGGAAGCTTCGTAGGATCCTTTTCCGCAAGGGCGAGGATCTTCTTTCCATCGACGATCAAGTGCTTGTCGTCGTAGCTGACCTTTCCGTCGTAGCGACCGTGAATACTGTCGTACTTGAGAAGGGTTGCAAGCATCGCATTGTCGGTCAAGTCATTGACGGCAACGACTTCGAACTCGTTCGATCGGCTCATCAAGTTGCGGAACGTCAATCGTCCGATACGACCAAACCCGTTAATAGCGATTCGAATTGTCACCGTTTATTTCTCCACGACATAAGAGGCCTACTAGGATTGAATCGATCGCGACCACCATCGTTCGCGATCTGGTTAGTTCCCCAATCCATCTGTTGCGTGAGGGCCATATCGGCACGAAAATCACTTTCGCTTTCCTCACATGCGGAAAATATACAAACGACCAGAAACCTCATCAATCACTAAAGAAATCCCGATGCCGAATTCGGTTTCTCCTTTACAATGGCATCAGCTCCCGTAATGGTGTTTTCAAATTTGGATTGGCTTGGACGCTATGTCATTCTCGCTCCCTATCGTCGATCTCTCTTCAACCTCCTCAGCCTGCCCCTCCGCCTCCTCTTCTATGGCGTCGAATAGCGCCTGCCCATCCTCTGGGGGGAAGTTCGGTAACATTGTCTCTCGGTACCTCGATGATCTGGGAGACCCTCGCGGCGACCGAGCTCCTCATGGACCGCTCGCCCAATCCCCCCTTCCGATGTCCATGGAGGAAGCCCTCGCCCGGGGATGGGAAGAAATCGATGTCGTTTTTGTCACAGGGGACGCCTACATCGACCATCCGAGTTTCGCGATGTCGATCCTGGGGCGGGTTCTCGAAGCGGCAGGATTCCGGGTCGGAATCATCAGCCAACCCGATTGGCAGAATTGTGAAGCTTGGAAGAGGTTCGGACGCCCCCGCCTCTTTTTCGGGATCTCGGCGGGAAATATGGACAGCATGATCAATCACTACACCGCAAATAAAAAGGTGAGAAATGATGATGCCTATTCGCCAGGTGGGAAAATCGGGCTTCGTCCCGACCGTGCAACCCTCGCCTACTGCCAACGGGCGCGCGAGGCCTACAAAGGGGTGCCGATCATCGCCGGTGGCGTCGAAGCCTCCCTTCGCCGATTCGCTCACTACGACTACTGGAGCGACAAAGTAAGAAAGAGTGTGATCCTCGATAGCAAGGCGGATCTGGTCGCTTTCGGCATGGGAGAGAATTCGATCGTCGAGATGGCGAGACGGCTCGAAGCGGGTGAAACGGTGAAGGACCTTCGCGACATGCGAGGAGTCGCCTTTGCCCTCGGTGCGTCGGAAACGCCTCCGGAAGATGCGATCGAACTTCCTTCCTACGAAGAGGTCACCACCGACAAGACTCGCTTTTCCATCGCAACTCGGATCATTCATAACGAAACGAATCCCCTCAATGCCCGTCGCTTGATGCAACGTCACGGCACGCAAGTCGTCGTTGCGAACCCTCCACAACTGCCGATCAGTCAGGAAGCGATGGATCGGATCTACGGACTCCCTTACACCCGTCGCGCCCATCCAAGCTACACCGCTCCGATTCCAGCCTTCAACATGATCAAGCACTCGGTCACGATCATGCGAGGGTGCTTTGGTGGGTGTACCTTCTGCTCGATCACAGCGCATCAAGGTCGCATCATTCAATCTCGTTCGAAAGAATCGGTTCTCAACGAGATCAAGAACATGACCGAGGACAAGGAGTTCAAGGGGATCGTCAGTGACATCGGAGGCCCGACAGCGAACATGTATCACATGCGTTGCACCCGTCCCGAGGTCGAGGCGAAGTGCCGCCGTCAATCCTGCGTCCATCCGAAGATTTGCAAACTCCTCGGAGTCGACCACACACCGGTGATCGAACTGATGCGTGAATCGCGCGACATGCCAGGGGTCAAAAAGGTTCTTGTCGCGAGTGGCATCCGGATGGACTTAGCAAGGCAATCTCCGGAATACATCCAAGAGCTCACGAAGCACCATGTGGGGGGACATCTAAAAGTTGCACCGGAGCATGTCGATCCCGATGTCCTCTACAAAATGCGGAAGCCGGCGAACGACGACTTCGAGTTTTTCACCGAACAATTCAAAGAGGCCTCTGCCGAAGCAGGGAAGAAGCAGTATTTGATCCCCTACTTCATCGCTTCCCATCCCGGGAGTTCGATCGAATCGATGATCGAGTTGGCGTTGTTCTTGAAGCGAAACGGTTACAAACCAGATCAAGTTCAGGACTTCATTCCCGCTCCACTCGATATTGCGACGAGCATGTACTACACGGGGATGGACCCTTTTAACTTGAAGCCTGTTTTCATCGCGAAGGCTCTTCGGGATCGAAAGTCGCAGCGAGCTTTGATGCAATTTTTTAAGCCGGAGAATTATTTCGAAGTTCTAGATGCGTTGCGGTCGGTCAATCGGACCGATTTGATCGGAGAGGGATGCGATTGCTTGATCCCTTCCCGCCCACCGAGGGAGGCGATTCAACGTCGCCGAGAAGATGCGAATAAACGATTTCGCGGTGAGTATGTTCACACGATTCCGAACGGGAAATCGAGTGGCGGCGGTGGCAGCGAGAAGCGGAAGGGGAAAAAGAAAGAACAACGTGGCACCTCCCCCGACGGCACCAAAAAGCCTGGAACCGGCTACCGCCCAGGAAGGCGCCAACCGTAGCAGGCTTGAGGGGTGAGAGCAGGCTTGAGGGGTGAGAGCAGGCTTGAGGGGTGAGGCTTGAGACTTGAGGAAGAAGAGGGTGGCACGCTCCGAGCGCAGCGATGGGCGTGGTTTGGAATCGCGTAGCGATGGCAGCACCTAGCCGTGGGCTTACGCCCACGGCTAGGTGCTGCCATCGCTAC
>CAYMXM010000196.1:0-8475 GCA_964394065.1 uncultured Pirellula sp.
CCGATGTTCTTCGACAAGTTATGAGTATCGACACCTCCACCTCCTTGAGGAGCTTCGGCTGCTTGCGCGAAGATCGGGGCCACATAGCTCGTGTTGAACGAGGCGGTTTCCGCAACTGCGAAATTCAAAGAACCGATAAAAAACAATGCCGAGAGTGCTAGACGCAAAGTCATTCTGGGCTCACTTCCAATAGAGAGGGAAGAAATAGGAAAGTTTGGGTAACGCCCCCGCGGGATATTATAGTACCATCCAACGTCGCCTGGTGCTTGCCCGGCGCGTAAGCGAGGTAAAATCGCAACCCGAAGCATTAGCGAGGGATAGCGCTGACAACTAGGCATCCAATCCAAGGTCTCACAACACGCCCTTCGTGCCTCAGGGACATGCCACCCGACGCAGCAGATATTCCCGGCGAGGGCCGACCTTCACTCGCGACGCAGTCCCTCGCTAACGCCACGGGTTGTGATGGGGAACACTTCAAACTTCAAACTTCAAACTTCAAACTCCCTCTATGACCACGGAAAAATCGGAAGCGATCCTCATCCGTTCTGTGGCTTGGAGTGAAACGAGCCTCGTGGTGACCCTTTTCACCCAATCGCATGGCAAGGTATCCGCCGTGGCGAAGGGGGCGCGCCGATTGAAAAGTCCTTTCGAAACAGCACTCGATCTCCTCGCCAAATCCCACGTCGTCTTCATTGAGAAATCGAACGATACCCTCGACATCCTCACGGAAGCCAAATTGATCCGTCGTTTTCGGTCGGGGCAACGCTCGTTGCTAGCGCTCTATTCCGGCTATTACCTAGCGGAGGTGTTGCATTGCTTGACCCAAAACCATCAGCCAGCCCCTGCATTGTTTGAAGCGCTCGACGAGGGGATTGTTAATTTGGATGAAATGGTGCGACCAGCGAAGGTTGTCTTGCAGACCGAGTTAGATTTCCTGACCGAGCTGGGGCATTTACCCTCGTTTGAGCTTTGCGCCGGATGCGGAAATGGAGTAGAGTCCGGGCGGAACGGGAGTTTCCTGTTCGGGATCGACTCGGGAGGAGTCCTTTGCGACAACTGCCTAGTGGGGCAGGGGCATGTGCTCCGGCTGCATGAGGAAACGATCCACTTCCTTCGAGAGCTCGTACAGATCGACCGAAGGAAGCGCGATTGGGAAATCCCCCCCAACGCGCGCGGCGAGGTTCGATTGATCATGGAGAGATTTATCACCCACTTGGCCGATCGACGATTGCGACTGATGGACTTCACGGAGGAACTCAAACGTTAACCATGCTAGCTCAACGCAGACCAGAACAATGGAAGCTCGGGTTACTCCTCGTCGTAACGCTCCAGTCTGTCGGCTGCGCAACGTTTGGACTCGGACGGAAGGAAGACGAATACGACCAGGCCCGCCGCACCATTAATAGCTATACGGACACGGAAGGGAACTTCATCCGTCCCGAAGGACGCTTGGCCGAAAAGCAAAGGAACAGCAATCTACCGGGCCCTCTGAAAAATCTTCCCTTGATCGGTACCCGACCGATCAACCAAGAGCTGGCCAAAGAACAGTTCAGCCAAGGGGAGAAGATGTTCGAGGAGGCGTCCGCTCTTTCTGGTGATGAACGAAACGAGGCGTTTCACAAAGCAGCGAAGAAGTTTGACGAAGCGGGCAAAAACTGGATCAGTAGCTACCTCCATCAAGACGCATTGATGATGGCAGGTGAGAGTTACTATTTCGCCGAGATGTACCCCACTGCGACCGAACGATATGCCCAGCTCATCAAAGACTATCCTCGCAACAAATATCAAGACCACATCGATCGACGTCGAATGGAGATCAGCCAGTTCTGGTTGGGGTTTGAAGACAAGTTCTACCACGTGAACTTCAGCGATAAGCGGAAACCTTGGAACGATACTCCCAAGCATGGGGTTCGGATCTTGGAGAAGTTGCGCCTCGACAACCCGACCGGGAATCTAGCCGACGATGCGACGATGCAAATCGCGGCGAATCAATTCAATCAAGAGAAGTGGCCCGAGGCGCTCAACTCATTTGACGAGCTGATCAGTGCGTACCCCGACTCCAAGCATCTCTATCAAGCCCACTTCCTCGGAATCAAAGCAGCTCTTCTTTCCTACCGAGGGCCCGACTATTCGCAAGAACCCCTCGGGTACGCAACTCGCTATTTCAAGAACCTTCGTCAATTCCCTGATGACGTAAGGAAAGACAAAGAAGAAATCGACTCGATGTACACCGAGTTGGTCAACCGCCGCGCGGAACGCCTCTACCACAACGCCCTGTATCGTTACAACAAGGGAGAAGCAAAGGCTGCGCGATTGCGCTGCGAAGAGATCCTCTTGGAGCACGGTGAGACCGTCTACGCGGAACCCGCTCGGGAGATGATCGCGAAACTGCAAGGGATGCCGGACGAACCAAAGCGTTATTTGACCGGACTCGCCGCGCTCTTCCCCGAGCGAGACAAGACATCCGCTCTGATCAAGCCCCTTCCTGATCACGTGATCGAGGCGGATAAGAAAGAGCAGATGGAACGGACTGCGAGAGCCCTCGGGACTCCTTTGGAGTCGGAGGGATTGCTCTACCGATGATGCGCATCCCGCTTTGTGCGATACTCATGCCCCTCATGGCGGTAACGCTGACCGGATGTTTCGGATATCAGATCGGTACGAGAAGCCTCTATCGAAACGATGTTCGAACGATCCATGTCCCAATCATCAAGTCGAGTTCGTTTCGCCCTGAACTGGGGGTACTGCTCACCGAGAGTTTGCAAAAGGAGATCGAACGTCGTACACCGTACAAACTCGCCGATGCTCATTCCGCCGATTCGATCATGACTTGCCGTCTGACCGGGGATAACAAGCGAGTGATCGGCGAGACGGCGACCGACGAGGGGCGACTGATACAAACCGTCATGGCCATCGAGATGAGTTGGGTCGATCGCCGAGGAATTCCACTCGTGGAGACTCGATTCCTTCCACCCGGAGAGACGACCTTCTTCTTTTCAGAGAGCACCGACTTCGTTCCCGAAGCCGGACAATCGATCGCAACAGCCCACCAACGCCAAATCGAACGCCTTGCAAACCATATCGTCGATCAGATGGAAGCCCGCTGGTAGGAATGCGTGTAGTATTGCAAAGAGTTTCCAGCGCTTCGGTGCAAGTCAATGGTTCGATCACCGGGCAAATCGAATCGGGCTGGCTGATCCTCCTCGGCGTGGGAAAAGGAGATGCAAAACCTCAAGCGAAATGGCTAGCGGAAAAGTGCGTCGGCCTGCGAGCCTTCCCGGATGAAGCGGGGAAGATGAACCGTTCGGTCCTGGACATCGGCGGATCCTTACTCGTCGTTAGCCAGTTCACTCTCTATGGAGATTGCATCAAAGGGCGACGACCTAGCTTTGATAGTGCAGAATCCCCCGAGATCGCGAACGAACTCTACGAATACTTCTGCGAACAAGCCGCATCCCTAGGCGTCCGAGTCGAGCGCGGCGTTTTCCGCGCCGACATGAAAGTCTCTCTAGTCAACGACGGCCCAGTGACGTTTATCTTGGAGAAATAGTCCCCCTCAATGTAGAACGGAATTCATTCCGTTAAACAACGCCTCCATCCAAAGCCCTTTGTTTCCCAGAGAGCCTCTCACCACCTAGTCCGACGCACGGCTGTTAAAGGCGGTTTCAGATCGTTGAATCGCAAAACGATGAATCTTGGTTTGGAATCGCGTAGCGATGGCAGCCCATAGCTGACCTGACGCATCGGTGGTAAGAGGGGGGGGACGCGAAGCGTCCCCCCCAATCACAACCCGTGGCGTAAGCGAGGGACAGCGTCGCGAGTGCACGAAACCCTTGTCGGGATTATCTCAGGCGCCGGGTGGCACGCCCCTGAGGCACGAAGGGCGTGCAGTGAGACCTGGGATGGATGTCTGGTTGCCAGCGCTGTCCCTCGCTTACGCCACGGGTTGTGATGGCAAGCGCGACCACTTCACACACCCTACGAAAGCGTCAAGCTTCACTAAACATCGATGTCGTTGGCATCTTCCGCCCGTTCCATGATGAATCGAAATCGAGCCGAAGCGTCGCGTCCCATGAGGTCGCTCATGACGCGATCGGTCTCTAAATGATCGTCCACCTCGACTCGAAGCAATCGACGGGTCGCAGGGTTCAAGGTGGTATCCCAAAGAACTTCAGGCATCATTTCTCCAAGCCCCTTAAAGCGTGTGATCTCCGCTTTCGATCGCTTGTCTCCCGTCCCCAAAATTCGCTCTCGATCCGCTTCGTCCGCCGCCCAATAGGTTTCTTTCCCGATATCGATTCGGTAGAGAGGTGGAACGGCGATATAAACGCGGCCATCGGCGATCAACCCTGGCATGTGACGATAGAAGAAGGTCAACAACAACGTCGTGATATGGTGCCCATCGGAGTCGGCATCGGCGAGCAAGATGACGCGATCGTATCGCATCTTCGAGGGATCAAACGACTTACCAATCCCGCACCCCAACGCGGTCACCATGTCTTGAACTTCTTTATTCTCCAACACCTTCGACAACGTCACCGACTCGGTGTTCAAGACCTTACCTCGAAGTGGCAAGATCGCTTGATGGTTTCGATCCCGCCCCTGCTTTGCACTCCCACCTGCGGAGTCACCTTCGACGATGAACAACTCGGACTTTCCCTTTCCAGTCGACAAGCAATCACTTAGCTTTCCTGGCAACATCGCTCGGGAGGTCGCAGTCTTTCGTGAAACAGCTTCGGAAGCGGCGCGAGAGGCAGCGCGCGCACGGGCCGATGCGATGATCCGTGCGATGATCGCTTCGGCGGTGGACCGATTACTGTTAAGCCACTGTTCCAGGACAGGACGTACCGCTCCGTCGACGGTCGCTTGAATATCGGTATTGTTGAGCCGATCCTTGGTCTGACCTTGAAACTGGGGATCGCTGATAAAGACAGAAAGGACGACGACCATCCCCTCTCGGATATCTTCGTGACCGATCTTAACCCCTCGAGGAATGAGATTGTGGGTCTCGAAGTAATTTCGAATTGCTTTCGCAACCCCCGCCCGAAATCCGTTCTCGTGCGTTCCCCCATCGGTGGTCGGAATCCCGTTGCAGTAAGAACGGACATGCTCATCGGTCGATTCGGTCCACTGCATGGCGACCTCGATCCGTTCATCTCCATCCTTGCGATAGGTGAAGGCCACGTCGTGGATCGGTCGAGCCGATCGCATCTCGAGGACCTTGCCGAGGTAGTCGACGATTCCCTGCTCGTGATGGTAAGTCGTCTTCGTTCCATCCACCTCGTTGTGGAAGTGGACCTTCACACCGCGATGCAAGAAGCTCGCGATCTCCAATCGCTGCCGGATCAGCTCAGGATCGAACTCGGTCTTCGGGAAGATCGTTGCGTCCGGAGTAAACGTGATCGAAGTTCCACTCCCACGAACGGCTCCTTGTGCTTTTTGAAGCTTGGTGGTTGGCTTCCCCTGCGAGAATTCCATCTTGTACTGCGAGCCATCCCGTCGAACGATCGCGGTAAGCTCCTTCGACAATGCGTTCACCACCGAGGCCCCCACACCGTGAAGCCCCCCGGAGTTTTTGTAGTTCTTCCCCTCGAACTTCCCTCCAGCGTGCAAGACGGTAAGAACGATCTCCAGCGCGCTCTTTCCTGTTTTGCCATGTTTGTCGACAGGGATTCCGCGACCATTGTCCGTCACCGTAACGGTCTTCCCACCTTTGTGAAGAGTCAGCGTGATCTCGGACGCGTGTCCGTTCATCGCTTCGTCAACCGAGTTGTCGAGGATTTCCCAGATCAAATGGTGAAGGCCGGCTGTCCCTACACCTCCGATGTACATCCCCGGTCTCTTTCGAACGGGCTCTAACCCTTCGAGGGCGACAATATCCGCTGCGGTGTACGATGCAGATGTCGAGCTCATGAATTCTCCAGCGTTGGTGACTCGGTGATAGGTGGTGTAATGATGGTTGCGATCTTACCATTCTTTTGAATCTCAATCCCCTTTCCACCGCGCGAAGTGGTCGAGTACTTCACCGTGGAAATGGTTTTCTGAGCCCCTCGGTTCGTCTCGACGACGAGTAGGTCTCGATCGCCACTCGATAGCTTGAAGCCGATCAACCGGTCGGTCTTCGCAAGCTTGACTAACATAACTCCCTTGCCGGGGCCTGAGAGATAGTTCACCTCGGCGGAGGAGCAGATCATCGCGCGGCATTCTTCGGTGATGGCGAGAACGGTTTCGGTTCCATGCGTCTTCTCCACGGCGATGACTTCATGCTCGGGAGCGACTCGTGCATAGCGACGTCCGCTGCGAGTAGAGGGTTCGGCAAAGGATTGCAAACCGAATCGCAACGAGAAACCGCTGGAGGTCGCGGCGAATCCGTGGATCTCGGGGCAGTAGTCGGGATGCTTCGGATCCTCGGCGATATTCCCGATTGCACGAGGATCGAACGACATCATCGAAACGATGCGTTCCCCGTCCTTCAATTTGAAGAGCTTTTGAATCGGCTCGCCATGCCCGGTCGAAGCAGGAATGTCGATGAATCGGGTCGTGTAGCAAACGCCGAACGACGAGAAGAAGGCGAGGGTTGCTCGAGTCGAGCCTGCGACGACCGCGAGGACGCTATCCCCTTCTCGAAGCCTGCTCTTGGATGGATCGGCGATCAGCTTTTGACGCTTCACCCAACCATCCTTGGTGAGGAGGACGTGGCAATCCTCGGCGACGATGAAGTCCTCTTCGTTATACTCCGGCTCCGCGTCGACGGTGAGGATCTCGGTTCGACGTTGATTTTCTTTCAACTTACCGTACTTGCCGATCAAGTCTTCGATCTCTTGACGAACGATTCCCCATCGTCCCGATTTGTTGGTGTCGTCGGTCTTCTCGTTCAAGAGACGTTGAATCTCCTTCGCTCGCTTTCGTTTGTCCTTGAGCTCGTCCTGGATCAAATTGATTTCCAAGCGAGCCAAGCGATAGAGTTTCAGTTCGAGGATCGCATCGGTTTGTTCCGCATCGAGTCCACCTTTCGCGGCTGGGAAGCGGGCCATGATCTTGTCCGCAGCGTCCGCCTTCCCTTCCGATTTGCGAATGATTCGAATGATCTCATCGAGGGCATCGAAGATGAGGACGAAGCCTTCCAAGATATGCATGCGGCGGAGCAATCCCGCCAGCTCGTTCTCTAAGCGCTTCGTGACGACCTCTAAGCGGAATCGAAGGAAGAACCAGAGAATCTCCTTCAAGCCGAGTCGATCGGGAGCTCCCACCTCGGGGTTCTCGGTCGGGACGAGGCAAGTCATGTTCACCGCAAAGTTTGTTTGCAGCGGTGTATGCTTGTAGAGATAGGCGAGGACCTTCGCTTCATCGGCATCTTTCCGAAGCTGCAAATCGATCCGAATATCCTTCGTAGAAACGTCTCGAACATCTTCGATGAGAGGCATCTTCCCGCCGAGTACGATTTCCGCGATCCGTTCGACGAGGACCGATTTGTTGACACCGTAGGGAATCGCGATGATCTGGAGAATCTTGCTCCCTTTCGATTCACCACCCGAGATGGTTTTACCTCGAAGGCGGAGGGAACCTTGGCCCGTTCGGTAGATCTCGCGCAGTTCTTCTTTGGTGTTGATCAAGACTCCGCCGGTCGGGAAGTCAGGGCCTTGGACGGCATCGTTCGCGACGAGTTGGTACTCTTTGATCTCGGGATCGGCCAGGAGTTTCAGGAGAGCTCGGCAGACTTCCCCCAGGTTGTGCGGAGGGATGTTGGTTGCCATACCGACGGCGATTCCGGTCGCTCCGTTGACGAGTAAGTTCGGCACGCGGCTCGGCAAGACGACCGGTTCTCTGCGCGAGCCGTCGTAGTTCGCCTTGAAGGGGACGGTGCTGTTGCTTAAGTCGGCGAGGACGTCGGAAGCGAGGGCCGACATCCGGCACTCCGTGTAACGCATCGCAGCGGCGTTGTCCCCATCGATCGAGCCGAAGTTCCCACTTCCGTCGACCAATGGCATTCGGAGAGAGAAGGGCTGAGCCATCCGGACCAAGGCATCGTAGATCGCCCCGTCTCCGTGGGGGTGGAAGTTACCCATCACCTCCCCGACGACCTTTGCACATTTCCGGTGCTTCGTCCCGAACGTCATATTTTCCTGGTCCATTTGGTACAGGATTCGACGTTGAACCGGTTTTAAACCATCTCGAACATCTGGGAGGGCTCGGCTCGTGATGACCGAGAGCGAGTAGTTTAGGTAGCGTTCTTGCGCCGCGTCTCGCAGGGAGATCGGCTGGACGCCATCTCCTTCTCGGTCGTCGAAGAGAGAAGGATCTTGGTTGGTCGTTTTCCGTCGAGTCCGCTTAGGAGTGGCCTCCTGGTTTTCGTCGTCCTGTCCATCCCCGTCAGGTCCGCCCGAAGAGCCCCTTTTTGCCATCCTGTTTCCTTCCTCACCGAGTCAATTTCTACCGAGTTGCAAAATCTAAGATCGCCAAAAAGAGGAACGCAGT
>CAYMXM010000197.1:0-8441 GCA_964394065.1 uncultured Pirellula sp.
ACACCTCACACCTCACACCTCACACCTCACACCTCACACCTCACACCTCACACCTCACACCTTACACCTTACACCTTACACCTTACACCTTACACCTTACACCTTACTTACATGCACTCCGTTCTCGCTATCTTTGCTCACCCTGACGACATTGAGTTTGTCGCGGCTGGGACCTTGCTTAGACTCAAGGCGCTTGGTTGGGAAATTCATTACTTCAACGTGGCAAATGGTTGCTGTGGTTCCCTCGAAACCGATCGGGACAAGACGGCTCGCATTCGTCTCGAAGAAGCCAAGAACTCAGCAAAGATTCTTGGAGCAACTTTTTATCCTCCGATCTGCGACGATCTTGATGTTTTCTATAACCGAGAAAACCTTGCTAAGGTCTCTGCTGTGGTTCGGCAAGCCAATCCGACGATGGTTCTCACCCATGCGCGGAACGATTACATGGAGGACCATATGGAAACTTGCCGGCTTGCAGTCACCGGTGCATTCAGTCGTTCGGTACCGAACTATGTTACCTCCCCTCAAGTCCCGATCGTCGACCGAGATGTAGCGATCTACCATGCGCAGCCTCATGGAAATCGGACGCCAGATGGAAAAGTCTATCTCCCGCAATCGATCGTCTCTATCGACTCCGTTATCGATACGAAACTAGAAATGCTCCGTTGCCACCAGTCTCAGCAGAACTGGCTTCAAAGCACGCAGAAGATGAACTCCTATCTTCAAACGATGTACGACCTCAACAACGAGGTCGCACGCCTCGCCAACGCTCCTTGTCAGTATGCCGAAGGATGGACGAAACATCTTCACCTTGGCTTCGGCCCGGAAGATTGGGATCCCATCTCCGAGATCGCGCAGCGTTAGGAACTGTCCCGAAAATCACAACCCGTGGTGTAAGCGAGGGACAGCACAACAACTAACCGTTGAACCAACGCGGGGAGCGGAGATATAAAGCGCGGCGCGTGCCGAGAAAAAAGAAAGCTATCTCAGGATAGCTTCTTACTTCAGCTCCCGAAGAACCTTTCCGTCTTCGGCCTGCCATACCCAAGTCACCCCCTCCTGCCCTCCCGAGATCACCATCGCAGTTTTGGGATCTGCGGGGTCTCTTGCAATGACGAAGACCGAGAAAAGAGAGTCGGCCGCTCCTCCGATCTCTCGAATCAATCGACCGTCGGACCCACGATGAATCCGGACTCGATGGTCGGAACAGGAGGTGACCAACTGATCGGTCCGCCCCATGAAAGCGATCCCGGTCACCTCTTTGCCGAACCCGACAACGGTTCGCTCCGCTTGGCCTTGATCGACATTCCAGATCTTGACCGTATTGTCGGCGCTCGAACTAGCCAGTAGATGCCCATCCTCGTGCCATGCGAGTCCTAGGACATGATGCGTATGCCCCTCGAACGTCCTAGGTGCAACTTCTTGTTCTTCCGAGTTGACCATCATCGAGTGAAGTCGCACGAGCTTGTCGGCTCCTCCTGTTGCGAGGATCTGATCGTCGGGAGAAAACTTGACTGCAAAGATCGTATCGCCATGAACCTTCTCCCAATCCTTGAGAATCTTTCCCGTTCCAACGTCCAGCAAATGAAGGTCTCCAGATCGCCCCGGTGGGCCACTCCCCACGGCGAGCTTCGTCCCGTCATGACTGAAGCTGAGCGCGGTGATCCGATCGCTGAAGAGTGACTCTTCTAGATTCCCGATGGTCCTCTCCAACTCCCAGCGGTTGCTGATGTCCCACCCGATCGATCGACCGTCGGAATGAGTAGCCAAGAGGATGTCGGAGTTGGTTGCGACCAAATGATCCGGTGCAGGGATGCTTCCCGAGATCGTCGTTTGAGTTCTTCCGATGTCGGCTCGAATAACATGGAGGTCGCCGTTTTCCCGAACGGTTGCGATCGCTGTCTCACCCTGCGTCAAAACTCCCTTCGTTGCAGGAATGCTTTGCATGGAGCTTTTCAACTCTTGCGTAGATGATTCGAACGTTGCAAGCTCCGCGCGATCGGATTCTAACTTCTTCTGAAACTCGGCAAGAAGCCCTGCTGCTTTCGTGGTCGCTTGATCTGCCGCAGCAACGTTCTTATCGGCCGATTCCAACTTGGTCGCTTCCTCCTTCTTGGCCTGCTCCGCATTCGCAAGATTCTGCTTTCGTGTTTCAAGTTCCTTTTGCGCTTGTTCCAGCTTGGCTTTTACCTCTTCGAGAGCTGCGTTGGCGGCGGTTACCGCAGCTTCTCCTTCCGCGACTTGAGCTACTTGCGCTTCGAACGCATCCGACTTGGACTTCAACGAAGTTGAAACCTCCTCGCGGCGCGTCTTCAAGGCCGTCAGTTTCTCCGTTTCCACTTTGTGGCTGTTCTCGAGAGCGGGGACACGAGCGGCATCCCGTTCCACTTTGGCCTTATGCCTAGCGAGTCGGGTCTCCGCTTCAGCGATTTCCCGTTCCTGGAACAGATTGAGTCGATTTTCCCAAAGGATTTCCCCAGTTTCTACGTTCCAACCTTTGCTGATACCGTCGCGCCCGATCGTGAAGAGGTGTGTTCCCTCCCGGTCGACGAGGAGGCTCACAATCGGTCCCCCATGCGCTATCGATTTGACGAGGTTGCCATCTTGATGAGAGTAGATGTGAACCGTGCCATTTGCATCGGCGGTGAAAAGGTGCGCATCCGAGCTCGCGAGATCGGTGATGTCTTTGAGATGTGGCTCGGGGGTCTCGCCCGAGAGAGCTTTTGCAATTTTGGGCGAGATGCCCGAGCCACGTAGTTGGTGGACTGAGTCGAGAGGGCGAGCCGACGAGAGAGCAATCGTTCGATTTCCATTCGCATCCGCTTCGGAAAGTGTCAGCAGGGAGAGAGACGCATCCTCGAGTTGCACAATCAGTTTTTGGTTGTCTCCCCCCCAAGCGAGGGAAGCAATGGGAGAGTTTGCATCCCATCTCGCGATCGTTCTCGATCGGTTCGCATCGATGATTTCGATTGCTGGGGCGTGCGTCCCCTTCGCGATGAGTGTCCCGTCGGGTGACGAGGCAAGGTAGGTGCTCCCCCGAAGCATCTCGGTCAGTCGGTTATCGATCTTCTCGGTAGGTCGACGCCAGATCTTTAGTTCCCGGAAACCTCCGGTGGCGATGCGCGTCCCCAAAGGGTCGATAGCGACCGATTGAACAAGGTCCAGGTGAGTCGCACGAAGAGGTTCCGGTCCTTCCGCCTGTTGGGGAAGAGATTGACCGACAGCTGGATCGACGAGGAAGGTCTGCTGGAGAGGACCATCGGCTCCCCATCGATAGACCGAGGCCAAGCTTCCTCGCCCGACGACCATGTACTGGCCATCTGTTGTCGCGTCGATGGAGTAGATCGGTTTGAGAGACTCAGGAACCTGTTTCCAGTTTCTGGTTTTCGGGAGGACCATCTCCCCGGCGAGCGCTCCACCTTCGATCCAGCGAACGAGAAGTGCGATCTCTTCTTCGATGAGAGGTTTGGCCCCGACGTTATTTCCTTCGGGGGGCATGATCTCCTCTTCCCCACGCACCCGACGCACTAGGCTACTTTCGGCTGCTTTTCCGATGACGTACGATTCGCCACTGTCTCCCCCCTTCCGCATCGCTTCGAAACTCTCAAGGTTCAGTCCCCCCTCGGTCGTCTGCAGATTGTGGCAAGGAACGCAATTCCGTTGAAAGATCGGGAGAATGTCTTTCGCGTAATCAGGTGGTTCGGAGGCATGGATCGTTGCGAAGGAGAGGAGGAGAGCGACCGGTACAAGGAACATTAGTTGTGGGAGCTTCTGCATAGCTCAAAAACCTAGCTCTGGAGGGGGGAGGCGGGGAATTGGGGGGGAGCTACTATAGTAGTCGGAAATGTAAGGAGTAAGCGATAAGGGCGCGAGGCCCGAAAATCACAACCCGTGGCGTAAGCCCACCCTTACACCCTATACCTCACCGCTCACCGCTTCAAATGCTAGCAATCGAGCTATCCTGAAAGGGAGGGAAATGAGGAGGGATCGGGGGGATTCTTCGCAAGTCGGACTTTTCGAACTGTCGATGGTGAAAGGAATCTAGTACAGTGCTTGGGCTGTCACGGATGACAGCATTTTGCCAGATTTCAGATATAACTGGCTCGGAGACCAAAAGGGGCATAGCGTGAGGCAGATGAGAATCGACGGTAAGACATTCTACGATCGATTTGGATGGTTGCTTCTCTTGGTGTGCCTCATGGGCATACCCTTTGCCTTCTATGGGGCGGGATTGGCGGTCCAAAGCAACGTCAACAAGGTCGAGGATTGGCTTCCCAAGACGTACGAGGAGACGGCGGAGCTAGCTTGGTTCCGAAAGAACTTCCCGTCCGATCAGTTCATTATCGTCAGTTGGAAGGGGTGCGTTCTCGGCGATACTGCCGAAGAGGATGACCCTCGCATCGCCCAGCTGGCCAAGCTGGTGGCTCCCGACGAGGTCGATCCAAACGATATCGATGCCGTAGAGGCGAAGAAATACTTCAAGAGCGTGCAGACGGGGCGAATGCTTCTCGACCAGATGACGTCGGGACGCCACGCGATGAGTACTCAGGATGCTCTGGAGCGATTGATGGGATCGGCGATCGGTCCCGATGGACGGCAGACCTGTGTAATCGTCTCCCTCGACCCGACGACGACGAGCAAAATGAAGCCGATTCTCGGGTCTGGGCAAACACGGATTTTCCGACCGAATGTTCCACCGGGAGTTTTGCGACGTCTTCTTGCGAAGGTCGATATTCCCGATGCAGATCTTCATATGGGGGGACCTCCCGTCGACAACATCGCGATCGATGAAGAGGGAGAAAAGACTCTCGTTCGACTTGCGGGGCTCTCGGGACTTCTCGGTTTGGGGTTGGCTTGGTGGTCACTCCGAAGCGTCGTCCTGACCTTCATCGTTTTTTCATGCTCCGTTACGAGTGCAGCCGCTTCCCTTGCGATGATTTGGGCAACGGGGGAAACGGTCGATGCGATCGTTCTGTCGATGCCATCCTTGGTGTACGTCTTGGCGATGTCGGGTTGCGTCCACTTTATCAACTACTACAAAGACGCCGTCCGGCATGGAGGGCTGAAGGGAGCTACGGAGCGGGCGGTTTTGCACGCGATTCGTCCTGCCGCCCTTTGCTCGGTTACGACCGCTTTCGGATTGCTTTCCCTCTGCGCAAGCGAGCTGGTACCAATCCAAAAATTCGGATTCTACGCGGCGGTCGGGGTGACGATGTTGAATTTGATCGTCTTTCTCGTCCTACCCGCCTCCCTCCACGTGATCGGTTATGCGAGGCGTTGGGAAGGGGAGCCGACCGAAGAGGAACGCCCGATCGATCAGGACACTCCGTCCGAAAAGATTTGGGCTGCGATCTCCCGCTTCATCGTTCGGAATCATTTTGGTGTTGCGACTGCGTGTCTCCTTTTCATCGCGTTTATCAGCGTTGGCTTAACCAAGACACGCTCTAGCATCAATCTCCTCGAACTCTTCGATTCGCAGGCGAGGATCTTGCAGGACTATCGATGGCTTGAGAAGAACTTGGGGATGCTTGTCCCTCTGGAGATCGTCGTCGAGTTCGATCAAGAGAGCATGGCCGCGATGGAGGGTGGGACTGCGCAGCAAGATGAGCAACTGTCTGAAGAAGACATCTCCAAGTTGAGTTTCCTCGAGCGGATCGAGACGATCGCTCGCATTCAGGATGTCATCAAAAAGAAGTTTGGAGAAGAAGGAACGCAAATCGTCGGCCGAAGTATTTCGGCGGCCACCTTTGCCTCGAGCCTTCCCCCCAACGAGGCCAACATCCAGGCCTACCTCAAACGGAAAGCGTACAATCGCGCGTTTGAAGGAAACCGCGAAGAACTTATGAACACCGGGTTCCTCCGGGTCGACCCGGAAACAGGGGCCGAACTATGGAGAATCAGTCTTCGCGTCGCAGCCTTTCAAGGTGTCGATTACGGGGTGTTTGTCCAGGAGATGCGAGACTCCCTCTACCCGATCATCCAAGCGCAGAAGGATCGGGTTCGAATCCTGCGGCAAGTTACGGCTTGGAGTGGAGAGTCGAAGCTAGCGAATAAAGTGGTCGCGATTTGGGATCCTACCGGGGAAGACCTCTCTCCAGAAGAAGCTCAAAAGTCGAAACTCCGCTCCGAAGAGCTGAGCAATTTGCTGACGAAGTCCCGTCTGAAGGTAACTCGCGTGAAGGAGCCTCCAGCCAATCTCCCGTTGGTATCTTTGCAAACACTCAACGATCGTGTCGATGCTGTAGTCCTCGCCGGCTCATTCTCCAACGCAGAGATTGGAACGATCGATGTCGCTCTTAAGAACGTGATCGATCTGCAATCGCCGGATGAGTCGATGACCAAAGAGTGGGTGCGACCTGTTTACACCGGCGTGGTACCGATCGTTTACAAAGCGCAACGAGCCTTGTTGACCAGCTTGGTCGAAAGTACCGCATGGTCCTTTCTGACGATCACGCCACTCATGATTCTCGTATCGCGAAGCCTCATTGCCGGCACAGTGGCGATGATCCCTAACGTGCTGCCGGTCCTCGCGGTCTTCGGTGGAATGGGATGGCTGGGGATCCCGGTCGATATCGGATCGATGATGACAGCAAGTATCGCGTTGGGAGTTGCGGTCGACGACACGATTCACTTCCTCGCTTGGTTCCGAGGTGACCTTCACAAAGTGGGGGATCGGAAAAAGGCGATTGTGATGTGTTATAAACGATGCGCGACGCCGACATTGCAAGCGGCTTGCATCAGTGGTTTGGGGCTTTCCGTGTTCGCCTTTAGCACGTTCACTCCGACGCAACGCTTCGGTTGGTTGATGCTCTCGATTCTCATCGCTGGGGTTGTTTCCGAGCTGATCATGTTGCCAGCACTCCTCGCCGGCCCGTTGGGGAAGGTGTTCGAACCGGGGCAGAATCGAAAAGATATCGTCGGTCGTTTGATGATCTTCTTACGTATTGATGCCCCGCATGGACATGGTTCACACGAGCATGCTCCGAAATCGGAATCCGTTCGGAATAAGCGGAAGGATAAGAAAAACAGAAAGAGCAGAGCGGCCTAGCCAATCGTGGCCCGCCCAGTCAATCGTGGCCCGGGCGTCTCGCCCGGAAATCACAACCCGTGGCGTAAGCGAGGGATAGCCCAGGACTGCGCTGAAAACTATGAATGACGAGGCGACGAGTACCCTTTCCGAAAAACTCAACAGCATCTGGAACGCTGTTCAAAAAGCGATCCAAGGGGAACCTACGGAGCTCTTCAACTCCCTGGAAGGTGTCATCCTTCCCGCGTTAGAAGCCCTCGGTATCTTGGTCGCATTCTATTTTGGGGCCAAGTATCTCTCGAAGCTTCTCTCGACGCCGATTTATCGGAAGGTGGATCAAACGCTGGGGCGGTTCGTCGAGAAACTGGTCTATCGAGGGATGATCGGAGCGGGATTTATTTTCGTCCTGCATTCGTTCGGCGTGAAGTCGACCAGTTTCGCGGCCGTTATCGCCGCAGCTGGCTTCGCCATCGGTCTCGCCTTTCAAGGTACCCTATCGAACTTCGCGTCCGGCGTTCTTTTGATGGTCTTCCGCCCCTTCAAGGTAGGAGACATGGTGGTCGCCGGTGGGGTGACGGCAAAGGTTCATGAGATCGATCTCTTCACGACCGTGGTCGATACGCCTGACAACCGGCGTTTGATCATCCCGAACAGCGCCGTAGCAGGTACCACGATCGAAAACGTAACTTATCATCCGGTTCGCCGGATAGAGGTGCCGATCGGAATCGCTCACTCCGCTAACATCGACGCGACTCGAGCCTCGTTTTGGGGAGCGATCGAATCGCTGAGTGGTTTGATCTATCAAGACAACGATCGCAAATCGCTCGTCCACATCACTGGGATCTCCAACACTTCGGTCGATTGGATGATCCGTGTCTGGGCCCCCACCAAGGAGTTTCACAATATGCGAGACCAGCTTCTCGCTGCGATGAAGAATCGATTGGACGCGGATGGGATCAAAATCGCTGTTCCTCAAATGGGAGTCTCGATGAACGAACCCTCGCCGAACTTCGACGCCCCTCATCCCCAGTCGGACCGAGTCCACCCAAGACGAACGTCGTGAAGCCGCTCGGGGAGAAGGCGTAGCGTTCTCCATCACAACCCGACGCGTTAGCGAGGACCGAAAATCACAACCCGTAGCGTAAGCGAGGGACAGCGTTGGCAACCACGCATCCATCCAAACTCACATCACGCCCTTCGTGCCTCAAGGGCGTGCCACCCGACCGGCATTTTCGTCCGACCGGGGCTCGCCCCCGTCGGACACCGCTTTGGCGCCCTAGATCTCGCCGCGCTTTAAGATATCTGCTCCCCTCGCCCCTTTTAGGGGAGAGGGGCTGGGGGTGAGGGGTTGAAGTGCTGGTAACATTGGCCAAGTTGGCGGCTCCGACCCGCCTATTCGTACTCAGCGCAGCGG
>CAYMXM010000198.1:0-8412 GCA_964394065.1 uncultured Pirellula sp.
GTGGCGGCTTTGATTGGAAGCGTTGTTTAACGGAATGAATTCCGTTCTACATTGGGGACCCTGCGGCTTTTGTCTTAGCGTGCCTGAAAATCCAGGCGCCAAACCACGCGTCGATACAGGGGCCCAGCATGGGGACACTCCACTCCATTTATAGCGGACCCGAAGCGAGTGTCCCCCTGGTTCCACTCCGAAATACTTTCTTCGAAGAAAACGCTATCATTTGCTCGTGTAGCGGGCAAATGATAGTGGCACCGCCACCGAGCTAGATGAATTTACCGCCCCATCGCCACTTCCAGAATGTCCGGACAAGCCAACCAAAAACAACCGGCTCGGTTCGACCTCTGCAATGAGGTGACAAAACGCCTCCAAAACCAACCGTTTTATCAAAGACCAACCGTTGATCGAGAGCTGAAATCACTCTCGATCGACGTGGATGCAAGGGGATTCCAGCCTTGCCTCCAAAAACGACCCACCGCGCCCAGGACTCGCACCAAAAGTCCCATATGTCTTGATAGATACAAGGGCGACATTTTTGTACAGCGCGGTCTTGGCAAATACCATTTCTACTTTGCGCAAGCATTGGGGCGAGTTGAATCAATACATTCAGGTAGACCGGATTGCCTAAATTTTTTGAGCAACGCAGGTAATCCCTTTTTCCTTTCTAAATTGTATTCTTCCAAATAAAACGGAAACAACTGAAATAGGTAGACAGTCGCACCTTGAATCTCAACAATAAATCTATCGCTATCTTCATCTTCGAGGGTACTAGAGACCAATCCCCAAGCAACGAATTTGCAGCTCTCACTAAAAGGTCTTGGTGGAGAGCCATTCGCAATCATTGTCCATCGCGGGTCTAGCCAGGCTCCTGCCTCTTGAAACTCCGCGCAAAGTGCGAAGAGCTGTTGCAGCACCCAGGCATTGTCAACAGATCGCAAGATCTCGTCTGGCTTGGTCCAGTCCGGAGGAACTGCCACTACGAGTTCGGCTCTGCGAACCCCAGAATACTGAGCAGGAGGAGAGAGAATGTGATCAGCAAGCCCCACGGTGAAAAGATAATTCGTCCCTGAGCCAAAAGTATCTAAGGCAAAATAAATAGCGATTGGAGAATCGGTTGCTGAAACGATCTGACGAATTGAGACCTCACGAGGTTCACCAAAGTGAGAAGCCATATGTTTTAGTATATGCTTCTCGTATTCCGGCTTTGTCAACTCAGGAACGGGAACTTTTGTTGACCCGAGTTCGCTTGCTGTTTTCGCTCCCTTGTAGCGAAGAAATTCGACAAAGTCCTCTTGCTCCTCATCTATGGCAAAGTCAAGCGCAGTCCTTGGTGGCAGATGTTCGACATAAAGAATCTTGTTAATATCAATCCCGAAATCCAGTAAGATCTGAGCCATCTTGATACGATCCGAAATGCGGTCACTTGTAGACACCGTAATTAAAAGATGGCCAATATTCTGGTCAGCTCCGAACTCAAGAAGTTTCCTTACACTGCTCTCGTGGTTAAATAAAACCGCGAAGTCTAACGCAGTGCTACCCATTTGGTCTGTACGGTTGATATCTTCACCGATTTCTTTCAAAATGAACTCAATAGAATCGGCCCCACCTCTTATTCCAACGCTCTTCATAAACCAATACGATGAACCAGCGATTTGTTCACGAATATCCGGAACATTCTTAAGCATTTCCCTCGCCAACGCAAAATTTCTATCGTATATCGCTTGAGCAAGCTTTCGCAGATCATCCATACCTGTACTTTTCTCCCTTTTGCAATACACTAGCAATTTCCGCTAACGCTTCAGTAATATTAGTACCCAAGTCACCCGCATCTTCCGATGCAGCCTTTAAGCGTCGATAGACCGACTCGGCGTATTCTATCGAATGGCCCAAGTTTATAGCGGGGACTAAATTTCGCAAATCATCGATATCCTTAATTCCTGCGGCCTTTAAAATTTTTGTCAAACGCAACTAAGAATCCGCCATTTTCGCAGGGTGGCGGAAGGGGAATCGCACGGGGGCACTCACCTTATCCCTCCTTCTTTCTCAACGGCTCTACCATAGCCAGTGAATGCCCGGATCGCTGCCACTAAATTTCGAAGGTAAAAAAATCTCGAAAGCTGCTTGCGTTCCCTTTTTGGAATCCATCTAATCAACCTAACCACGCTCCACTCGGACGCGTTCACGTAAGTCTTCTGTTATGCCCACGGAGGTTTGTGATGAGTCGTCTTTCTCGCGCAGAGGTATTCAATCCTCTCGAAGTTGCTTGTGTCCACACCATGTGCCGCGTCGAAGGACAAAAGCGGGCAACCGCGTGAACCGAACGAGCGTGAACTCGATTCGATTCGGAACAACCCTAAGAAACTTGAGGAGACACGGACTCGTTTAAGCGATATCTCCTGGAATCCCTCGCATGGGGACACTCTCCCCCTTTATGGGGGAATCCCCAGTGAGTGTCCCCATATTGGTCCTTGGGCTAAAACGGGAATCACACACGTGGGGACACTCTCACGGTTTCGATCGAACCAAAGGAGAGTGTCCCTTGTTTCTCGGTTCGGAGACAGCTTTTTTACGCAGAGCTGCAACGATATTTCTGCTCTGCGTCTCGGCGCCCCTGCGTCTCAGCGTTTTATTCTTTTGACAGCGGCGCAGGGTGGGTGAAGTGGTCGCCGATGCCAGCCTTGAGTCTCAAGCCTCCATTCGTAAGATTCGTGGTTCATTCCCCTGTCCCTCTGCGTTTCCCTCCGTTCTCTGCGGTTAAATTACTCTGCGGCCATTCGCTGCCAGCGGGGGGCTTGATTGGCCCTGAACGGGGGGCCGGCTCACTGTGCTGGTGGCGGCTTTGATTGGAAGCGTTGTTTAACGGAATGAATTCCGTTCTACATTGGGGACCCTATGGCTTTTGTCTTGGCGTGCCTGAAAATCCAGGCGCCAAACCAAGGTTCGATACATGATCGCTTCCTCATCATCGCCTTGCGTGTTCGGCAATTTCTGTAGCGGAACTCCGGTGAGTGTCCCTTTGCTCCCCTTTCCCTTTGCTCCCCTCACCTGGAAAGGAGCTGCTTGAACCACAGGCGCACATGCATTTCGAGGAGGTCGCACCATGAGGAATCTTCCGTCAGTTTCAATTCCTTTCGAAACCACTCTCGCGCAGCTCGAAAATCTCGTTGTACATCGCTGCCCCCGCGGAGATAAAGTTTCCCCAGTTTGGAACAGTTGCTGGCAGCTCGAGCTTTCGCCCCGACCTGCTCATCTATCGCTATCGACTCCTTATAGTGGTCTTCCGCAAGTGCATAGTCTCCCATCTCGCATGCTAGGTCTCCAAGACATCCTAAGCTTATCGATCGCGATTCTTCATCATTTGATTTGTCGGCAATGTCTAAAGCTGCTTGATAGATGATTCTTGCGGACTGACCTTCGCCAGCACGATGAGCTTCTTCACCTAGGCTGATAGCGACGGCCGCTCTAGGCTCGGTAGCGAGCACTTGCGATAACCTTTTATGCCATTTCTCGACAGCAAAGCTGTTGTCCTGCTCCTTCGCTATTCTGGAGAGATTTAGGAGGGTGCGAACCATACCAGGTACGCTCCCTAATCGCTCTTCAAGAGCCAATGAATCTAGATATCTCCTCTCAGCAGTCTCGAAATCCGATCTCTTCCTAGCAACAAGGCCCAGTTGAAGATAGCTTGCTGCTATACCAGCGTCGTCCCCCAATTGTCCCTTGATGCGAATCGATCTCCAAAGCCACTCTTCCGCAGCGTCATACTTCCCGCTTTCTCTTAACGCTGCAGACAGATTATTACATGTACGCGCATAGCCCAACTCTTTATCCAGGCCGTTGCGTTCATCTATTGAAAGTGCTTTCAAATACCAAGTCTCGGCATCTCCATATTCTCCCTGTTTGTAGGAAATTTCACCCAGAAGATGGCAGGCAATTGCAGTCTCTTTATCTTCGCCGGCGCTTTCGAACCGACTCATCGCTTGAAGACAAACCTTCTTTGCCTGCTCAAACTCTCCCCGGCCGAGAGCCTCCTTAACCCATGTATAGTAGTTTGAAGGGGTAGTTTTGTTCGCGTCCAAAGTGGTTCTCCGTGCTAGCAATCCTCGACCGACGAAATCTTGCCTGTTCCTGCCGACGACCCTTTTGAATCTCTTTAGCGTGGGGACACTCTACTCTATTTGCAACACACCATTTCATAGCGGAACCGAAGGTGAGTGTCCTGTTGGTTGCAAACGACTGGTACTGCTTGAAACACCAAATGACACGCCTTGGCGTGAGTCCCTCCCCCTTTCTTTTTTCCGTGTATTCTGTGTATTCCGTGGTTCCTTCACACTAAGAGCCAATTCAGTTCCAGCGGGGGGCTTGATGGGCCCTGAACGGCGGGCCGGCTCACTGTGCTGATGGCGGCTTTGATTGGAGGCGTTGTTTAACGGAATGAATTCCGTTCTACATTGGCTGGCAACCACTCGACCTTTACTGCCCCGGAGTGCTCTCGCTGGGGGAAGGATCTGAATTTGAGTTTCTGACTTGCTACGTCTAGATCAAAGCCGGGACCTTCGACTAGATCCAGACGCAAATGGGAACTACCCGCTGCTGCATCGACCGATCGGATATGGTAGGGATAGACCCATCCGTCAGCAGTCAGAAGCCGCAGTACATCACCTGGTTCAGGGGGAGTCGCACCAGGAGCGGATACGTGAAACGTTTTATCCTCTACCTTTTCTAGTCTTCCCTGTTGAGGGCCGAGGGAGGTAATTTTCAACGTCCCTACTTCCCAGCCTCCTGCCCCAAGAGCATACCCCTGCTCCACCTTGCCGTCCCGCAAGGTCAGCACGCCGATCTTCCCCTGAAACTTGGCGGTCTCTCCTTTACCTGTCCCGATCGGAATCGAAACCCCTTTCTCTGCGTCGATAACGATCCAGTCGGTTCGAGTGCCGAGCACCACTTGTAAAACCACAGCACCATTGGATGTAGGCACCTGCCTTATCGAAGTGAGAAGCGGTTGATTCGCTCGCGGCTCCAATACGGAAACAAATCGGCTCCCCTCGCTTTCGGGGAGATGCCGCAACATCATGAAAGGACGGTAGAAGTTCTCCAGTTTCGCATCGTCTTCCTGAGCTCGGCGGATCGATGGGTTCTCTCCCAAGACCAATTGACCGGATGACTGCGGGAATAAAGTCACTCGCAAACCGGTTTGCGGTTGGCTTTCGCTCAAGAAATCGATCCGTACTGGCTCATTCGGTTTGACGTTCGAGGAACGAAGTTTCTTCAAGAATCCGTATGCATAATGAGGTTCGTAGACTCGCCTTGACTCCCCCTCATTGGTCGTCGGTTTCCAGTCAAATCCAGATGGCAACAATGTCGGCAACCCCTCCTGCTTCATATCAGCGACTGCGCTGGCTGGAGTGTCGGCGTCCCCGTGCAAAAAGTAGTCGTGCATCTTCCCACCGGTAACGTCGAAGAGATCGACAGCATAAAACCGCTCCTCTCCCACAGCCACAACGGCTACCGTCCTCCGGTAAGTCGAGGTGATTCCCGGATAGGCGCGGGTCCCGTCCACACAGATCGTTTGCACCTCAGGGTGTCGAAGATCGATCCATTGCAAACTCCCATCGGTGGGAGCCGAACGAGAGCCAGAAGATTGGCTTTTGCCATCTACAACCACCGTGTTGTGCGCCGCAGTCGCCAGTGTCCATGATCGATAGGCAGTGTGTGTGTAACCAATATCTGAAAGGAGTTCACCCCCATTTGCGAAGAGGATTAGGCTCAATAGGTCGGCGTGTTGGTGACCATAACCACCTGACCAAGTGAGATGGAGCTCACCACGCCCAGCTCCTTTGCCAACTCCCAAGCTGGCGTGTCCAAGCCCAGGGAGTAGATAGGACAAATCGGACTCCGGCGGGCGGGGGCGGTCCGTAGACCATGTGTCATGGACCGGCACCGATCGACCGTTGGGAAAACGCATCTTCGCAAGGGCCGATCGGGCTTGTTGCAAAACCGGGAACTCCTTATCGAGGTCGAGATTGTCGAATCGAGTGCCATCGATCGGATCTTTGTAACCTACGGGATCGCTGTAACCTTTGAGCGAATCGAGAAGCTCTTGCAGATTCCCAATCGTCTGCGCACCGTAACTGGGGGCCCCTTCATACCAAAATCCGTCGTAAAAGAACTGGAGTTCCATCAAACGTCCGAGCCTGCGAACAACTTCATGAGTATACCGTGGCTCTTCCAACACGCCGCCAAGCGACACCAACGATCGCCACATGGTCGGGCTCATGTTGGTATAGTCCTCTCGGTTGGCGAGAACTTGTTCAGCTGCGTTGCGAAGCAAGTCTGTCTCGATCCGCAATGCGACGTCGACTCCACGCTCTTGGGATAGCTTCTCGAACACTCCGCTGTCCCGAAGCAACCGAAATGCGTCCACTAACTCTCGGGGAATGTCGAGATAAGCCCACCAGTTCCAGCGCGCGGTTCGGTAACCGTTGCGAAACTTTTCGGGAGAAACCGGACCGTCGTATATCTCTTTCTGGATGAAAGGATAGTCGTAGTGATAACACCACCCCGGAAAGACTTGAGCAAACCGGTCGAGGAGGATTGCTGCGCTTCGCGCATGGGCCAAATCACCTGTCGCTTTGTAAAGCTGTGCGAGTTCTAAGGTTTGTCGAGAAAGGAAGCGTCGCTTCTCATCATCTCGCTTGGCGTCAAAGAAATATCGATATCCCTTGCTATTAGCCCAGTATGCGAATTGAACGGCTTCACCGCGTGGATTGCGGACCCTTACCGTCTCCTTCATGGGATAAGTTTCGCTCGGATAGTGATGACCGCAGTGCTGGCAGGTGACTTGTTCAGGCCGTTCGATACTCCAAGTCAATTGCCTTTCCTGATGACCGGCGGTGCAATTCGGACACCCTACGTAAAACAAACCGGACTGTACCGGGACGAGTTGGATCAACGATGACTCGTCCATTTCGCGGACGGCCTTCGTGGATTCCAACAAACGATTCGCATACTGAGCCCATCCAGTCGCTGGACTCAGCCACAAGCATACGACCACTACGATGCCGAAAAGGGAGTTCATGTTTTTTCTCATAACGAGAATTGTAACTCTCCCCCATGTAGAACGGAATTCATTCCGTTAAACAACATTTCCATCCAAAGCCTCTTAATTCACCAGAGCCTCTCACCACTGTCCCTCGCTTACGCCACGGGTTGTGATTCTCGGGCTTCGCTTACGCATCGGCCAAACAGGCCAGGCTCGCGACCTTCCGCTACTATGCGCCGCCGCTACGCGACAATCGTTGCTACCTAAATCCCGCACGCCTTTTTCGCGCGCCGCAATACCGCAGCCCCTTTTTCCCGCGCACGAGCGGCACCCTCGGCGAGGATCTGGTCGATCTTGGCGGGATCACCCTCTAGCTTTGCACGGCGAGCTCGAGCCGGCTCGAGGTAAGTATCGGCAGCATCGGCTAATCGCTTTTTGATTTCGCCATATCCGAATCCACCTCGCAAATACATACTGCGAACTTCTTCGGTCTGTTCAGGTGTCGCGAACAGACTCAATAGTTGGAAGAGATGATCGGAGTCAGGATCCTTGGGCTCCTCCATCGGGCGGGAATCGGTGCTGATGCGCATGATCTTCTTCCGAAGTTCCTTCGGAGGTTCGAAAAGCCCTAAGGTGTTGTTGTAGCTTTTGCTCATCTTCTCACCGTCGGTCCCAGGAACCTTCCCCGCAGCGGGAACGATTCTCGCCTCCGGCATCGTGAAGACTTCCCCATAATGCGCATTGAAACTTCTCGCGAGATCGCGGCAGACTTCGATATGTTGGCTCTGATCTTCGCCGACGGGGACCCAGTTCGCATCGTAGGCCAAGATGTCGGCTGCCATCAGCACAGGATAGGTAAAGAGCCCCGCATCCGCCTTGATCCCTTTCTCCTTTTTATCCTTGTAAGCATGGCAACGCTCTAACAATCCCAGAGGAGTTCCGGTCATCAAAAGCCAACAGAGTTCGGAAACCTCGGGGATGTCGGATTGGACGAAAAGGGATGCTTTCTCGGGATCGAGGCCCAAGGCGAGGAGATCGATCGCCGCATCCCGGATATAACCGCGCAACACCTCGGGTTCTCGCACTGTCGTCAACGCGTGAAGGTCTGCGATGAAGTAATACGCTTCGTGTTCATGTTGAAGCTCGATGTACTGCTTGATCGCTCCAAAGTAATTCCCCCAATGAAATCGACCGGTCGGTTGGATACCGCTTAAAACGCGCATAGAGAAAAATCGTGGTTGGGGGTAAGGGTGGGCAGACCGAAGATTCTAACCTCCCTGGTCCAATGGATCGACCCTCCAGCCTGATTCGTGGGATTCGTTCAGGGCAAACGCATACTAAGTTGCAGGCAGGCCAAGGAGTTGCGTCAGGTATGT
>CAYMXM010000199.1:0-8406 GCA_964394065.1 uncultured Pirellula sp.
TTCTTCTTCCTCAAGCCGATTCGTAAGATTCGTATGATTCGTATGATTCGTGGTTCCCCCCCTGTTTTTCCGAGACTTATGGGCGGCTGGCCATTCTTTGGGAGCGGAGGACGTAGAATTTGGGGTCGTCGACGATCCAGTCGGTGGACCAATCCCGTCCGTTGTCGCCGTTCACGACGTTGTAGAAGAAAGACCGGACCTCTTCGCACCGATAGCCATAGGGCAGTGCGGTCGCGATGTAATCCTCTCGATCTAGCTCTTCCACTCCAGGGCGTGCGAAGTAATGGACGAGACCATCCGGTGTGAAGGAAATGCCGAGGGTCCACCACCCCATGACAGGGATCTCTGGACCAAGAAAATCTCCCCCGTTCCGATCAGCTCGGATTCGGAAGTATGCATAGGGAACCGATCGTCCGTTTTCGTTTTTTACCCCGCGAAGAATAAAAAGCCCCGGCCAATAGATTTCATCCTTGGTTTGTTTAGACGACATCAAAAACTGCTTCTTCGTTTCGGTGATTGTAGTCTCCACGGCGGCTCGGAAGGCGAAGTGAGGCCCGTTTCGTCTCTCCCATTCTTCCATTGGTGGAAGATAAACCCGCGTGGTCATGCTGGGAGATTGGGAAACGGGAACCGTGCCACCGATTCGGTACTGGACGTTGCAGATGAAATCGTCCTGGTGCATTTTGTGGCTTGGAGCGTTCGGAATCCCGGTGTAGAGGGATTTGAGAAGAAGAGCACTGCGACTCCCGGGAAGCCCGCCAGGGGGTGTAGCCACCCGCTCCACGATGTCGGGATGCCCCCGTTTCGCTCCTTCGTACCACCGACCGTTCACCGATTTCCCCATCGGAGCCCGTTGCTTTTCGTCGATATCCTCGGTGCTTTTCGGGTTGTTGTAGACGTAAGTCCAATCTTCGTCCTCGAAATCGTCCCCTACCTGGGTGAGCTGAACTCCGGTCCCGGGGACCAGGATATTGGTTGCGTTTTGGGCTCGGGCGACTCCAAAGCCGAAGAAAAGGAGGGAAAGAGTGGACCAAGCCGCTAGTTTTTTCAAGGAATAACGCATGGGTTCAACCGACATACAACAGGTGGAAGCAGAAGTCCATTTCAGGTCTTGTTGCTATCGGTCCCTACAGTCGGAACGCTCGGTGTTTTCGTTTGAGCTACCAAACTGAGCGCAGATTGCGTAAGTTAACATCCCGTAAATGGATGTTTCAGGTTTGATCCGAGGAAGTCCACCGCACTTTTGGCAGGAATTCAAGTTGTCACAGCTACCACCCGAATCAGAAACCCCGTCGAAACTTCAATCGAACACCACGGAAGTTACTCGTCTTCCCACCTCTCCAGGGAGCCTCGTTACCCGCTTCGGGGAAACAGCCAAAGTAACCGCGATCTTAGCCATCATGCTAGTCGCTTTCTGGGTGGTGAAGAACAAACTCGCCAAAGAGGATATCACGCTCGACAAGGTCATGAGCTCGATCAGCGGGCTCCCTTGGTATCACTTCGCCGTCGCGATCGCGTTGACCTGCCTCAACTACCTCGTCTTGACCGGTTACGACTGGATCGCCGTCAACCATTTGAAGAAGAAGCTACCTCTTAGCAAAATCATGGCCGGGGCTGTCGTCGGCTACGCCTGCGGCAATGTCTTGGGCTGGCTCTTCGGCGGAAACGCGGTCCGCTACCGACTCTATTCGACCTGGGGCTTTAGCCTCCTTGAGATCATCGCCTTCGTCTCGATCCTTTCGGTCACCTTTTGGCTGGGGCTCTTTTTGCTTGCTGGAATCGCGTTCGTTGCACTACCGATCCATTTACCCGAAGAGATTATTGAAAAGCTGGGGCTGTCTCAGCATACGTGGGGATGTATTTTTCTCACCTGCGTTTTTGGCTATCTCCTCGCTTGCCTATTCATTCGGCGCCCGATCCGATACCGAGACTTTGAAGTCTCCCTCCCTCCGTTCAAACTCTCCCTGATGCAATTGATCGTCTCGGCGGGGGACTTTCTCTTAGCCACCGCAATTCTTTATAGTTTGATGCCACCTGACATCATCGGTCCCGATCCGGGGCAGATCAATTTTTCGACCGTCTTGATCGCTTACGTATCGGCGCAGATTCTTGCGGTGTTGCTACACATTCCAGGGGGATATGGCGTGTTGGAGTCGGTGATCCTGAGCTTTCTTCCAAGCTCAGCAACGGCGCAAGTCTTCTCAGCGGTGATTATGTTTCGCGTGATCTATTACCTTCTCCCTGCCATCGTTGCAGCATTCCTCTTCCTCTACAACGAGTACCGCGTGACACGCCGCCCCCCCGACATGGTCAACGGAAGGTAAAAGTGCTGAATCCGCCACAACTCGCCGTTTCCTGGCAGGAGTCCCTTAAACGGGCGATCCGTTCGCCGCAAGAACTTTTGGCGGAACTTGGCATCTCGGAGCGGGAGCTTCCCTATTCGCAAACGGGACTCGACGACTTTCCACTCTTCGTCACCCGAGAGTTTGTTCGAAGGATGAATCCCGGGGATCCCAACGATCCTCTGCTAAGGCAAGTCTGGCCAGCAACCGAGGAAGGGATACGTTTCCCAGGGGATCTTATCGACCCGGTTGGGGATTTGCAGGTCGAGACCTCCCCCGGCGTTTTGCATAAATATGAAGGTCGTGTCCTTCTTATCGCGAGTGGTGTTTGCGCCGTTCATTGTCGCTATTGTTTTCGAAGACACTTTCCCTACGAACAAGCACCTAAGCACCTTCGCGAATGGGAGGAATCCCTGCATGCTATCCAGCAGGACCGATCGGTTCGGGAAGTGATTCTCTCGGGAGGAGATCCTCTCAGTTTGGTCGATGCCAACTTGAGCCAACTGATCGAGCGAATCGAGAATGTCGAGCAAGTCAACCGGCTGCGCATCCACACACGATTGCCGGTCGTGATTCCCCAGAGGGTCACCGAAGAGCTTGTTGAGATGCTCGATGCAACCCGGCTTTCAGTATGGATCGTTCTCCATATCAATCATCCAAACGAGATCGATCGAGCTTTAGCCGATGCAATTGGGAGATTGCGAAGCTCTGGTGCGACCCTTTTGAATCAAGCGGTCCTTTTGAAGGGGGTCAACGATTCGGAAGCACCCCTCGCCGAACTGTTCGAACGATTGGTCGACCTCAATGTTCTCCCTTATTACTTGCATCAACTCGATCGAGTGGAAGGGGGACGACACTGGGAGGTTCCCGTGGAGAAAGGAAGAGACTTGATCGCAGCCTTGCGAAGAAGACTCCCCGGTTACGCTGTTCCCCAGTTCGTGAAAGAGATCTCTGGCGAGCCTCATAAGACACCGCTGTCGTGAAGGCTTTAGACTTTAGGCTATAGACTATAGGAAGAACCATGCCTTTTGGTCTGATCCATCGTTTAAATGGGGATGCAGGGGTGTTGCATGGGATGCGTGGTTGCCAGTGCTATCCCTCGCTGACGCGTCGGGTTGTGATTGCGTAGCCTAGGCCACGATTACTGGCGTTGCTCTCTCCTTGCTGTAAAATCAACTCTTTCACCCCGATACAGCGCTCACTAGGAGACGACGATGAATACTACTTCAGGAATGGTGGTTGATTCTCCCATGGAAGTTCAGAACCCTCCCATCGACAGCGGGTTCTACCAGATGCTACACGAGGTGTGGGGCTTCGAATCGCTTCGAACCTCCCAAATCGATGCCGTCGCCTCTATCCTCCAGAAGCGAGACACCTTGGTCGTCATGCCGACAGGGGGTGGGAAATCTCTCTGCTATCAAGCCCCCGCGATGTACATGGGGGGGCTGACCGTGGTCGTTTCTCCCTTGCTCGCTTTGATGAAAGACCAGGTCGACTCCCTCCAACTGGTAGGGGTTCCTGCCGTTCGGGTAGATAGTACCCTTACCATGCAGGAGAAACGAGAGGTTGCTCAGCAGGTGCGATCGGGTACGGTTCGCCTTCTCTTCGTCTCCCCCGAGCGATTGCTGACCACCGAGTTTCTGAGCTTTCTGAGTTCGACTCCCCCCCATACCATCGCGATCGACGAAGCCCACTGCGTTTCGCAATGGGGGCACGATTTCCGTCCCGAGTACCGTCAACTCGGAAGATTGCGTGAGGCCTTTCCGCAAGCGGCGATCCATGCGTTTACGGCTACAGCAACGGAACGAGTCCGGGAGGATATCGTACAACAGCTGGGGCTCCGAAACCCGAGAGTGTTGGTCCATTCCTTTGACCGCCCCAATCTCACCTACCGCATTCTGCCACAACTCGATCTCTTCGAGCAGATCTTCGAAGTTTGCAATCGCCATCGTGGAGTGGGGGGAATCGTCTATTGCTTGCGGCGCGCCGACGTCGAACGGATCACCCAATTCCTTCAACATCGAGGAATCTCCGTCGTTGGTTACCATGCAGGGATGTCGCATGATGAGCGCAAGAAGGCTCAGGAAGCGTTCCTAAGCGAATCGGTCGACGTTGTCGTTGCCACCGTCGCGTTCGGTATGGGGATCGACCGATCCAATGTTCGATTTGTCGTGCACGCCTCAATGCCCAAATCGATCGAACACTATCAACAGGAAACGGGGCGGGCTGGCCGCGATGGACTTGAAGCCGAATGCACCCTCTTCTTCACCGCCAGCGATTGGGTCACCCTCAGCAAGCTTGCCACAGCAGGGCTTCGAGAAGCGAACGTCGATGAGACGATCGTTCAAGCGACCCTGCAGCACCTTCAAGACATGGTCACTTACTGCCGAGTCCCCCTATGCCGCCACCGAGCGTTGGTCGAGTATTTTGGGGAGCCCTACCCTCAGGAGAATTGCGGTGCGTGCGATGTCTGTTTAGGAGAAACGGACGAGGTCGACGATGCGAAGATCATCGCGCAAAAGATCCTTTCGTGTGTCTATCGGGTGCAACAGCGCTTTGGAGTCAACCACGTCGTCGATGTATTGATCGGTGCGAATACCCGAGGCGTACGGGACCGAAATCACGATTCTCTAAGTACCTTTGGGCTCCTCAAGGAATACAGCAAGAATCAGATCAAGGATTGGGTATTCCAGCTCGTCGGCCAGCAAATGCTCACCGTCGATTCGGGGGAGTTTCCTGTCATCAAGCTAGGACCTCTTGCGCGAGGAGTGCTCCATGGGCAGGATGTTCCTCGATTGATTCGCATCGCGGAGAGTTCTCGTCGAGAGCGGAAGCAAGAACGGGTCGATCTGACGAAGTATGCGGACATGCCACTCTTTGAAGCCCTCCGCAACGTTCGCCGAACGGTGGCTTCTGAAGCAAAGGTTCCTCCTTATTTGATATTCCATGACAATACTCTTCTCGAGATGAGTGCAGCCCGTCCCAGCACGTTAGAGGGGCTTACCCATGTCAGTGGTGTCGGGCAAAAGAAACTGCAGAGTTATGGTCAACATTTTTTCGAGTGCATTGAAAACGAATGCGCGCTCCGAGGATTAACCCGAGACGTCTGTTGGAACGGAGAATCCAGGGTAGAGGCCTATTCAGTGGCCTACGTTCCTGAAGAACAATCGCCCCCCTCAAGTCGCGGTCAAGCAAATCGCACCGCGATCGAGGACCTTCTCCGAGAAGGTCTCCCTTTGGAGTCGATCGCGGAACGAGTCGGGTTTACGATCGGCACCGTTGCGAAGCATGCTGCGGAATGGTTAGCGACCGGCGCGTGCGCGAACATCGATCACTGGGTCGACCCCCAGGTGCATCAGAGTGTTATGGAGGCTGCAACGGCGACTGGTGCCGACCGCCTCAAACCGATCTTCGAACACCTTGAGGGAACGGTTTCCTACGAAGCCATTCGATTGGTCCTCTCGTTTGAAGAAGGAAGGCATTCAGGCTGAAGGCTTAAGCCTTAAGGAAGAGGTCGAAGTTTGGCCGACGCGTAAGCGAGGCCCGAAAACCACAACCCGTGGCGTAAGCGAGGGACAGCGCTGGCAACCAGGCATCCATCCCAGGTCTCACAGCATGCCCTTCGTGCCTCAGGGACGTGCCACCCCGACGCCTGAGATATTCCCGACAAGGGCAACATTTACTCGCGACGCTGTCCTTCGCTTACGCCACGGGTTGTGATTGGGGGACGCTTCGCGTCCGCCCCCTTAACACCGATGCGTCAGGCCACCCCCAGCCCTTCTCCCCTAAAAGGGGAGCGAACCCTAACTGCTCCTGCCTTATCTCTGCGTCCCTCCGCGTCCTCTGCGGTTAAACTCCCCCCTCTTCTTCCTCATGTCTCAAACCTCCCCCCTCAAGCCTGTTCTTCCAGCGAATTGAGCATGCTGATCAGGATGGCTTGGAATACTTTCTCAAGGGTTTCGAAGTCCCGGTCTTCCGCTTGGATCTGGACCAGATAGGTTCGCTTCTCGATGGTGAAGGCGATCAGGCGAGAGATAACGAGAAGATCGAGGTAATAGAACTGCAGATCTAGGCCGCGGCAGTCTTGAAGCACCTCTCCACGGAACATCAGTCGAGGGTCGTAGGTTTCCTCCTCTACTTCTTCGTATTCTTCACGCATCGTATCTGCCCCTTGCTCGACGGCGGAGCGAGGGGAGACTTGCCAGGGGTATTCGCTGACGGTCATGAAGGCGGAGGTGGGGCTCTCCAGTGTGAACGAGGTGGTTTCACCATCCTCAGAATCCTCGAGCAAACTCCAGTTCTCGGGATACATGCACTTCATTCCGAGCCCTTGATAGATCTTCGTCATTCTCCGCTCATCCGATTCAATGGTAGGTGTCGATAGTAGGTTTCCAGGCATAAGATCGCAAAACAGGTAGTATAGAGTCTTCCTCCACCTGCTCCATGCGGATCGTCTTGAGCAGCCCAACTTCCTCGATGGGGACCCGATTTTTCCTGCAAGGCAGGGAGTTCCGTTTTCAGCTGATCGTTCCAACGCCTCCAGTAATCCCCTCCGACGTGGTGTAGGGTCGTCGTTCCGTAATACCAGTAGTAGAAGGAGTGTTTGTCGCGACTGGAAGAGATCAAGTTGTTGCAGAGAAACTCACAGCCTGCTTGAATCCGAGGGTCTTGCGCGGACCATCCCAGGTACATGCGACACAACATCCCCTCGGCGGTCATCGATTCGGTGCCGACACCCGATGGCATATAGGAGTACTTCTCTCCCTCGGGGGTCCGATCCATTCCCCGTCCCGACTTTTGGACCGAGTCCAGAAACTCATGGACACTCTCTAAGACCTCACTATCGACCAGAAGCCCCCCCATACGAGCGCTGATCAACGCCATGACGTACCAACCGGTCACGCTCGTGTCCCCTGGGTCCTTGGGGAGATACCTCCAGCCGCCGTTCTTTCCCTGCGCGTGCTTTGCGTATTTGATCCCTCGCATCGCGATCGCTTCGAGTTTCGGGTCTCCCGTCATCCCGTAGAGTTCGCCAATCACGATCATGCATTTGGCTTGGGCATAGGTTCTTTGATTTCCTTTGGCGAGCGACGCAAAGTAGCCATCGTCGTCTTGAATCTTGATCAAGTATTTAAGCCCCTTCTCTACGTTTGCTTTGTAGGGACCATTTTGATGGGTATTTCCCGCTCCGACGAGGGCCAGCATCGCGAGGGCGGTAGCTGCGGGTTTGTTCTCCATGGCAGCTCCCCCTTTATAGGGACCGACTAGGGACCAAGACCCATCGCGTTGCTGTTGCTTCACCACCCATTCCAAACCACTCGCAACGGCATCTTCGGTTCCAGGAGTCCCACCGTACGCTTTCAGCAACGCATCCTTCAAGACTCCCGATCTCCCTTTGAGGCCACCGAGGATTGGGGAGTCCAACGAGAATGTGCTGGGAGTTCCGCCACTGGTAGTAAGGGTAGGGGGAGCCAATTCGAATGTGACCGAGTCCGAGTTCAAGACATCGGCAATCTTCTCCAGCTTTGCGATCTCGTTGTCGCCGGTTTCGATCACCATCGAAGTCAGTTCGTCGAAACCATCCGAGTCGGGTTCCCCCCCATTTCCGGAGATGAAGGTGATCGAGCCCCCACCCATCTGTTTCGCGATCGGGATCAGAGCCAGTGCGAGGATCACCGCCAAGTGAACGATAAGGCTCGTCAACCAAGAGGGCGTTTCGTGGTTGGAAATCCGCTGCAGGAGAGCGTGGATCCAAGAGGGGGGCGTTCCTGCCGCGGTACGCCTAGCGGGCAACCCCGTGGAGTTTTTTTCACGCCTCTTTGGTGATGATCGTGGCTCGGGCGTCCCGCCCGAAGAATCGCTGCGATCTCGGGGGGGAGGCCCGAGCCGCGTGGGGCTTTCCGTTTGCGCAGGGGGAACCGTTGGCGCCGGTGGTACGGGTGGCGCTGCCGGGGATGGTGGAATCGGGTTCCTTCGGTGCGGATCGTTCGAGGTAGGTTGCGACACAGAGGTTTACTTCGAAGCAGACGGTAGGGCGACAAATTATAAGGCCAGATTGAGGTTG
>CAYMXM010000200.1:0-8387 GCA_964394065.1 uncultured Pirellula sp.
GGCGTGCTGTGAGACCTGGGATGGATGTCTGGTTGCCAGCGCTGTCCCTCGCTTACGCCACGGGTTGTGATTTTCGAGCCTCGCTTACGCGTCGGCCAAACCACCCAAACACTTTATATTCGCGCCGATGCGTCAGGCCACCCCAGCACTAGCCCTCTTCTTCCTTTAGTCTTAAGGCTTTAGCCGTAAGCCCCCCACCTACGTTGCCGCTTGGATGATGCGGGCTTGGGTCGCTTCTTCGCGGGTGAAGATGGCGGTTTGGCGTCCTTCGTTGAGGACCATGATTCGGTCGCTTAAAGTGAGAATCTCCGGAAGCTCGCTACTCGTGACGATCACGCCAAGTCCCTCGTTGCACAGCTCTCGGATGATTCGATAGAGCTCCGCTTTCGCTCCGACGTCGACTCCACGCGTCGGGTCATCCAATAGAAGAATCTTCGGATTGGTGAGGAGCCATCGGCCGACGATGCATTTCTGCTGATTTCCGCCACTCAAACTCAAGATGCTCGCGCGCAACCCGTCGGTCTTCACCTTCAGTTTCCCTACCATCGCCACTCCCCCGGATTGCTCTTTCGATTCGCTTAGCAAAGGACCGTTCCGCATCGATCGGAGTTTGCAAAGGGAGATGTTTTTGCCGACGCTCATCGCGGTGAAGATTCCAAGCCGCTTTCGATCCTCGGTGACGAGCGCGATTCCCTCTGCGATCGCTTCGGAGGGATGCGAGGGGGCGATTCTTTTTCCTTGAACGAGGATCTCGCCGCTCGGAGGCAACGAGGAAGCTCCGAAGATGGCTTCCAAGAGTTCGGTTCTTCCTGCCCCCATGAGGCCAGCGATCCCGAGGACTTCCCCAGCGTAGAGCTCGAAGTTGATATCTTTCAATCGATACCCTCGGGCGTGCCCTGGCCATCGGAGGCCGAGGTTTCTCACCTCAAGAAGTTTTTCTCCACGCGTTCCCTTTGGGCCGAGATCGATCGTGTCGAGGGGGCGGCCGACCATCAGCTCGGTCACTTCACTGGGAGTCAGCTCACTCGTTTTTCTTTGCGCGATGAACTGCCCATCTCGAAGAACCACGACGCGATCGGAAAGGTAAAAGACCTCCTCCATCTTGTGGGATATGTAGAGGATCGTCGTTCCTCGCTCTCGAAGTTTGGCGATGACTCGATAAAGCCGTTCGACCTCCGATTCGGTCAGCGCGCTCGTCGGTTCATCCATCACTAAGATACGTGTGTTGACGCTGAGCGCTTTCGCGATCTCCACGAGCTGCTGGTCACCGACTCGCAAAGAACTCGCCAGTTCCCGGGAGTCGACGTGGCACTCCAGCTCGCGAAGGAGTTCGTTCGCTCGCTTTTGCATCGCTCGATCGTCTCGCAGCCCGAACGCATTTCTTGGCTCGCGACCGAGAAAGACATTCGCGGCGACCGAGAGTTGTTCGACCAAGTTGAGTTCTTGGTGAATGATGCTGACTCCCGCTTCTTCTGCATCCCGCGTCGATTGGAATCGGACCGGCTTTCCGTCGATTTCAATTTCACCGTCGTACTCGGTGTAGACCCCCGAAAGGATCTTCATCAGGGTACTTTTGCCTGCCCCGTTTTCGCCGCAGATCGCGACCAGTTCGCCGGGGTAGACGTCAAACGAAACACCGTCGAGCGCTTTGACCGCGGCGAAACGCTTTCCGATGTTCTTGATCGAAATGAGAGGAGCGTCGGTCATTTTGGTTTATAGAGAACGGTCTCGTAAAAGGCGCGACCCGCGAGACATAACGTTACGAAGAGGCCGAAGAGAACACCCTTCATCGGACTGTACCATTCTTGATTTCCGAAGAAGAGAAGGAGGGTCATGCCAGAGGCGATTCCCAGGACTGGGATCACCGCCCAACCGAGAGGGGAGGAGAAATATTTCTTGAGAGTGGCGCGATCGATCCGTTGGCTGAAGGTCACGGCGAGGACGACCACGATTCCGACGATCATCCCTTCGAAAAGATCGGAGCCGGTCCCGACGATTTTGCTCACCGCATCGATGACCGTTCGGAGAAAGAGGCATCCCAGGATAACCCCCGGGATGGTGCCGACGCCACCTTGAAGGGAGCACCCTCCGATCACAGAGGAGGCGATTGCGTTCAACTCATAGCCGCGCGCCATGATGTCTGGTTTCGCGGAACCTTGATCGGCAAAGGAGATGATCCCTACGATGGAAGCGGTAACCGCTCCGAGTACATAAGCGAACCATTTCAGACGGTCGGTTCGAATTCCGCTAAGCTTGGCCGCTTGCTCGTTCCCTCCCATCGCGTGCAGATGGCGCCCTGCAACGGTTCTGCTCATGATGATCCATACAATGACCGCCAAGACGACGAAGAGGATCGAGATGCTCGTGACATCCTTGAGAATGTTGCGAAGTCCACGATCGGGGAAGTCGATTTGCGACTTTCCGTTCATGACGATCGGAGCGAGGGCTCGACCGAAACTGCGAAGCCCGACGAGAGTCGCGAGAGTGGCGATAAAGGGTGGGAGCCCGACCGATGTAATAAGCCAAGCGTGGAGGGTTCCGATCATGACCCCCACGAGCAGAGTCCCTCCGATGGCGAGGACTGCGGCAATCGGGGAGATCGATCCAGCTGCAAATCCCTCCGGATCGAACAAGATTAAGAGAGAGCCGAACACGGTCGCGCTCAGTGCGATGACCGATCCGCTCGAAAGGTCGATACCTCCTGAGATGATGATGACGGCGCTTCCTAGGGCAAAAAAACCGAGGAGGACCGTGTTTCTGAGAATCAGTTCAGCAGAGCCTTCAGGTTGATTCCAGTAAGTATGGCCACTGTCAAGCACCATCGTCAGAACGACCACGGTGAGCCATGCGAGTATCAACTTGAATTCAATCGATTTCCAAATCGCACCTCCCCGGTCGAGTATCACCATTGCCAGGACAACAGCGGCGCTCCAGCCGAGGATTCCGTTAAGCCCACCTACCCATTTCCGAAAAGTGTGGTCGGTATCGAAGAACGTCATCGCTACGGCGATGGCAATACTCCACACGACGATGATTCCAACGACGCAGTGCTGGAAACGAATCGATTTCCAAAAGGAAGCAGGAGGGTTCATGAGATAGAATGGGCGATTGAGATTACGAGTCGGTCAGGTTGTACTTTTTGAGCCAAGCTTGGAAATCGCTAAAGGGTAGGAATTCCACGCTAGGGCCGAACTCGGAGAACATCTCTTTGGTGAGTGGGGAGCCGGCGTCAGGGGCGACGACTCGAAGCCCTGTATCTCGGATATCTCCATCAGGTTGTCCCATGTTCGGGAAGAGAACCTTCGCAGCCGCATCATCCTTGGTATGGCGAGCAATCGCGTAAGCTACTGCGTCATATCCCATGCCGAACGGATTCTGAACCACCATCGCGTCGATCATTCCTGCAGCCATTTGTTGGATGGCGTTTTGTTCTGCGTCGAATGCGACGACTTTGACCTTCTCGCGAACTCGTTTCTCCGCGACGACGTCGGCGATAGCGGGGGCGTTGTACGACCAGATTCCGACGAGGAGTCCTAGATCGGGGTGTTTCGCAAGAACATCTCGAACATTGTCTCGTGCTCGAGCTCGGTCTGCATCATCGAGCTTCCGATCGAGTTCGGTTGCTTTCCCGTAGACAGAGGAAAAACCGTCCATGCGTTCGAGAGCGTTTTGTTGGCTATCGGTCCCTACGAACTGAACGTATTTCAGGTCGGGCGCGATATTCTTGGCTGCAGCCCCGAGGACTTTTCCACCGGTGACATTGTTGGTCCCCACGTAAAAATCTCGAACCGAGCGGTTCTTCGGATCGAGGTCGCTATCGAAGCAGCCGATGATGATCCCCTTTTTCTTGAGGTTTTCCAATTCGTCCGCGATGGCGGGGTTGGTCGAGGAAAGGGGGGAGATGATGACCGCGATGATATCGTTTTGCGTGCCGTACTGTCGAAGTTTTTCGATTTGCCCCGGTTCGGTTCCGTCGTTCGAGTCCATTCCGGCCGTGATGCCGAGTTCGGAGAGCTTCAAATCTTCGGCGGCCTTTTTGATTCCTGCCCGTGCTGCGTCCCAGTAGGGGGAGTCGGTGTTGTTCAGGAGAACGATTCGCCCACCTTTGGTTTTTTCTCCTGACGACGTTTCGCCAGTTCCGCCTGGTGCCGTACTTTGCTTGTTGGAGGCCGGATCGCACCCGACGCTGAAGAGCAGACCCAGACATAGGCATGCTGCGGAGAGGAGTTGAGTTTTCACGGTTCGTTTGCTTTGGTGAAGTGTGGAGATTATGGATAGAAGGACGACCGGACCGACCGCCTAATGGTAATTTTAACGGCCAAGTGTGACAAGCGAGGGGGACCACAATGTAGAACGGAATTCATTCCGTTAAACAACCTTTCCAACTCCTACCCCCGATGAACGTCTTGCACGCTCCCCACTCAGGGCTGCTCAAGGATTCGTATGCGCCGAGAGCCACTCGCTGCTTGCGTGGGGGCTTGGAGTGCCCTGAGATAGAGACCGGCTCACAGCGCTGACGGCGGCGTTGAATGGAGGCGTTGTTTAACGGAATGAATTCCGTTCTACATTGCTTACTCTTTACGAACGACGGAATACACTGATAGGGACGAAAAAAACTATTAGCCGTAACGCGTTGGTACCGAGACCTTCATGACTCCTCCCCCCAAATTCCAGTTGATCCATCTGCAGGACGAAGACGATGGGTTGACTCTCTCGAAATGCCTCAAACGCCACTTGGATGGGATGAGCTGGGGGGAGATCAAGACGGCTATCTTGAAACGTCGCGTGCAGGTCAACGGCAATCTTTGTCTCGATGCTGGACGAAAGGTAAACCCCAAGGATGTCATCAAGCTCTGGAAGGAGTCTCTCCCCAGACCGGTCGACGAAACGGCGGTCAAGATCGCCTATGTCGATGATTTCCTCGTGGTCGTCGAGAAGCCACCCGGAGTGACCTCGACACGGCACTTTGAAGAGCGGGGGCTATCGAACAAACGTCGGCAGCTTCAACCCACGTTGGAGGAACTTCTTCCCAACGCACTGATGAACCATTTTCAATCGTATAAGGGTGCGAAGTTAAAGGAGCTGCACCGTCAACGCCCCGGCGAGACCTACCGGCAGAGAGAGCATCGGATGAAGCGATACTCGGTCATCGCAGTCCATCGGCTCGATCGAGATACGAGTGGTTTGATGATTTTTGCTCGAACTCCTTCCATAGCCCAGACGCTGGGGATCGCTTTTCGCAAACACGAGGTCGTGCGAAAGTATCATGCGATCGTCCATGGGCATCCTGAATCGCAAACGATCGATAACATTTTGGTTCGAGATCGAGGGGATGGAATTCGAGGGAGCAAGACAGGAGACGCTCCCGATCCGACGGAGCAACGAGCGATTACTCATATCAAGCCCCTTGAGAAGATCGGCGAGTATTCTCTTGTCGAATGCCAGCTCGAGACGGGGCGCACGCATCAGATACGGATTCATTTAGCGGAGATGGGACATCTCCTTTGTGGAGATGCGATCTACGGCCGCAATCGGGACGGTTCGCGCGTGGAGGATCGGAGCGGTGCCCCTCGTCAAGCGCTCCACTCGGCAACCCTCGAGTTCAAACACCCGATCTCGGGAGAGGCGCTGAGTTTTAAGATGCCTTGGCCCGTGGACTTGTTTCAATGGCTGAAGCGATTGCGCGGCGGAGGGTGAGAGCGTGGCAAAGCGGCTTGGGAATCGGTGGCCTTGACGCATCGGTGTTAAGGGGGCGGACGCGAAGCGTCCCCCCCATCACAACCCGTGGCGTTAGCGAGGGACTGCGTCGCAAGTAAACGTGGCCCTTGTCGGGAATATCTCAGGCGCCGGGTGCACGCCCCTGAGGCACGAAGGGCGTGCTGCGAGGCCTTGGATGGATGCCTGGTTGCCAGCATACCTTACACCTTACACCTCACCGCTCATCGCTCACCGCTTACTACTTACCACATGAAGTAGTTTCGCCGCTTGCAAGATTCCATCACCGGAGATCGTGTGTGGGCCGTCGAACTCGAGGAGTTTACCATCGAGTTCTAGATCGATCAGGAGTTGATGAAGCCAACGGCCGGTTTCAAAGGGGAGGATGTTGTCGAGTCGTCCGTGGCTTTGCACGAATGGCATACCCTTCACCGATCGCGTCGTAGCACGCCATTCCTTTTCACAGATGAGGGCTCCCGAATAAGCGATCAGCCCTGCTTGGTCTTCCAGGGTTCCGCGGAGGGTGATATCGGTGGCGAGCATCGCACCTTGTGAGAAGCCCCCGACGACGATCGGGAGTTTCCCTTGTTCCGGGTACTTCGTTTGAATCTGTTCCAAGGCGAGTCGAATGGTTGCCTCGACCTGATTGCGTGCCGAGTCGATTTCAGGAGGGACCGTCGTTCGCATGGAATCGAACGAGTTCGTCTCAGCCATTCTCATCAACTGGGCCATGTTCAGGGGCCACCAGGCTCTTCCGCCGGGGATCCCTGCCTCTTCGAGATCGATCGGGCCTTCGGGGCAGAGGTAGGCGAACGGGGGAGAATTGTCGGGGAGATAGTGGAGGATATCGTCGAACAAGTTGACGAGATCGGTTCCGGGAGCGCCGAACCCGTGGCAAAGAACCAGCAGGTATTGGGGGACTTCCTTGGCAGGAAGGATAAAAACGGTATTCAGATCGCCCAGTTGCGGCCGAGAAAGAGTCCAGGCCTCAGGATCGAATTTCATGTCGTCGCTACTTTTGTTCTTTAAGGGTCGTCCAGCTGATATAGCCAAGAGCCGCAGAACATACCACAAAAACGATATCCATCAAAAGGCTAGGGAATCGGAAAAGAGACCCCATCCCGGCGACCGTCATGATCAAATCGACGAAGAACAACAAAAAGACGAGCCCCGCCATCACGAGGCCGATGAAGCATAGAATTCTCGGCATCAACTACCTCGGTGCATTGCAGGGACTGACCCAGCTATTGCCGGGGGACTCGATCTAAAGATACGCATGGGAGGCAGTCGTTGTTGCAGCTCAAGTCAATGGAATCGAATACGATTTGCCGGGTGCTCAGGCAACCCGACGTTGGCTAGTATAGTTGAAGATTTGCCACTGTCATCGCCCCAACCGTTTCACTACTTTTTTTCTTAAAATTCCTAACACTCCTAACGGAATCACTGGTATTTCCCTACATGAGCGCACCTGATACCCCACCAAAAAGCGACGGTTTTCCCTCCAAAGACCGGGCTCGCGAGATTTTGAGGAATCAAATCGAGGCCGCAGGACAGTGGGCTTACTTCGACCACGCAGCCGTCTCCCCGATCCCCACAGAGGCCGCCGAAGCGGGGCGGAAGCTCCTGGCGCAAGCCGCCGAGGCGGGGGACTTTCATTGGCCGGAGTGGTCTGCCATCGGGGGGCGATTGCGTTCAAACGGGGCGGAACTCCTCCATTGCGACCCTTCCGAAATCGCTCTGATTCCGAATACAACCTTTGGAATCAACCTGATCGCCAACGCGTTTCCCTGGTTTGAAAAACTGCCCGGGCGTTCCTCGACTCCGAATGTCGTCGTCATCGACAACGAGTTTTCCAGCAACCTCATTCCTTGGCAGGAGCTTGCTAGGCAAGGAGTCGAGGTGCGACGCATTCCGGTCGACGAGACGGGAATCGTGTCGCTGGACCGGATTCGGGAAAGGATCGACTCTTCCACTCGACTCGTCTCGATCAGCTGGGTCAGTTTCCTCTCGGGCTATCGAGTCGACTTACCGACACTTTGCGAGATGGTTCATGATGCTGGAGCGGAGTTGTTTTTGGATGCGATCCAAGGGCTCGGGGTGTTTCCATGCGACTTGTCGCAGATACCGATCGATTACGTAGCGGCCGATGGGCACAAATGGTTGTTGGGGCCCGAAGGGGCGGGAGTGATGTTCATCCGGCAGAACCGAATCGAAGCGTTGAAACCTCTGATGCTCGGTTGGAACTCCGTGCAGTCTCCCCATCAGTTCAGCAACGCGTCGATCGAATACAAAAAGGATGCTTCCAAATTTGAAGGAGGCTCTCCGAACTTTCTGGGGATTGTTTGCCTGGAGCGGAGCATGCGGTTGTTGTTGGATCTCGGTTGTCACCTTCCCGACAACGGTGTGATGAACGCCGTGTTGGAAAATGCAGAGCTGGTTCAGTCGAGCCTTCAAAAAGTGGGAGCCATTGTCCATCGGGATATGGAGTTAGCCTCTAGCCGGAACACGCACGGTAGTGGTATCGTCACCTTTTCGGTTCCCGATGCCGATCCTGTGTTCGTAAGAAGTGAGCTAATTCGGCACAAAGTCATGGTCAGCGTGCGACATGGCCGTTTGCGAGTTGCCACACATGCTTACAATAATGCCGACGATGTGGCTAGGTTATGTGACGT
>CAYMXM010000201.1:0-8385 GCA_964394065.1 uncultured Pirellula sp.
GATCCAGATCTGCTATCACAATATTTCAGATTGACTGTGCATAAAGTCGTAGTTGTTGATTTTGCCCTCTCAGCTTCTTGAGATTTTTTAGCCCGGAGCACATGGATCATGAAATCACGCCGTTCTGCTTTTACGTTGGTAGAGTTGTTGGTGGTCATCGCCATCATCGCTATTTTGATCGCGTTACTTTTACCGGCGGTCCAGTCGGTGCGCGAGTCAGCCCGAAGAACGAGTTGTCGTAACAACTTGAAACAGCTTGGTCTCGCTATGCATAACTATCACGATGCATTTCGAGTTTTCCCAAGCGGGTTCGGAGAGAACCAAGAGTTCTGGAGTTCCCAGATTCTTCCCCAAATCGAAATGGGGAATCTGTTCACGACATTGGAGTGGAAGAATTCCGCCTACGTCGACAGCGCGTACGCGACTAATTGGGCGAACTACCAATCCCCGAACAAACGAGCTTGCGAAACGCTTGTTTCGATCTTTCGGTGCCCCAGCATGGCGCAGCCGAGCTATCTGAATTACAACTCGATCCAGCGACGGGTTCCTGCCAGCTATCGGGGAGTCGCGGGAGCCAAGGTTTCTTCGGATGATGCGAGCACTCGCCCAGCGGGATACAACACGCCCGATTTCACCTCCTTGGAACAGCCCCATCTCGACGGTCTTCTCTATGGCGCGAGCCGCGTGCGGTTTGGAGATATCCTCGATGGTACCTCGACCACACTGATGATTGGCGAATCGTATACCGATTGCGACTTCGTCAAAGATGATCAAGGGATGGATTACTTTGCATTCTTTGCCCCGCAGATGGCGACCTGGAAACCGGGAAGAGTCACCGGTACCGAACATAGCGAAGGACTCGGGTCTGCGGTGGTGCCGATCAACTCGCGACTCAACCCAACGGTGCATGGCATCCTCATGGAGATGAGCTTCGGCAGCTACCACTCCGACGGAGCGATGTTCGTGTTCGCCGATGGTTCGGTGCACTTTCTTGTTCAATCGATCGACCTTGCAATCTATCGTGGCTTGGCGACTCGCCACGGATCGGAGGTGGTCTCCGTGGATTAGTAGGTTCGAAGTCAACTTCAATGAAGGATTCGTCTCATGAAGACAAAATTCTCGTTTACGCTCGGAATTGGCTTGCTCTGGTTGGGATCATCAGGGGGACTTCTTTCCCTCCTGACGGGATGCGATCGTCCCAAGGGAGACTACAGCAAGGTTGATTTAGTCATTGCGGGAGGAACCGTGAAGATGGATGGAACCCCTCTCGAAGGGGTGGTCGTGAAATTCGAAGATGCGGCGGACGAGACGTTCTCCTACGGTGTTACCGACCGGAACGGAATGTTCGTCCTCCAGTTCGACTCTGAAGTGCGAGGAGTCAAAACGGGAAACAAAGTGGTTCGAATTCAGACCGTCGGTTCGGAGCGATATGAACCCGATGGTTTTTCTGAAGGGGAAGATCCCGATGCAAAACCGAAGCAAAAGGAAAAGATTCCAAGCCGGTACAACACAAAATCAGAACTCCGACTGAACGTTGAGAAAGGACGGAAAAAGTATGATTTCGAATTAGCGAGCCAGTAGGCAGGTTTTAACCGCGGGGAACGCGGAGGTTCGCAGAGGAGAATTCGAGGATAAGTTTTGCATCCTCTGGTATCCCGAAGGGATTACAGCCATTAGCCGGCGGTAAGCGCAGCGCCACCGCCGGTGGATCGTGATGAGGCTCCAACGATTCCGGAGGGATCGCAGAAGGGTTATCCGTTCCCGTTGGGAGCCGCCAACTTGGCCCTTGTTTCTAGCACTCCTACCCCTCACCCCCAGCCCCTCTCCCCGAAGCGGGGCGAGGGGAGCAGTACTCTAAAACGCGCGCGATCTAGGGCGCCAAAGCGGTGTCCGACGGGGACGAGCCCCAGTCGGACAAGAAGCGAATCAGAGAACGAAACTTACGCAAACTTAAATCCCACAACACCAACCTTTTGACACCCCAAGCTAAGGGCGAAGCCCATTCCTTTCTTACACCTTACACCTTACACCTTACACCTCGTCCCTCAAACCTGATTCGTAAGATTCGTTCGATTCGTGGTTTATCCTCTTTTCTTCCTGAGGCCAAGAAAGACTTTTCCGCCTCGCTACCCTTACTCGCCTCTCCTCTACCGAGCATAATACTTCTAGCGCTCCCACCTCCCCCCCTCCCAGGAAAACCTTGCCATGATCTTATCCCGCCGTAAGCTGAACCTCGGAATCGCTCTCACCTGTTGCTACCAAGCCATTTCCCCGACGACTCGCAATCTCGCTGCCCAGGAGGTAACCAACCGAACAGGTCTCGTCGTCGCGGCGGCTAAACAGCTCTTGGAATCTTTCGATAGCAAACAACGGGAGAAAGCGCAACTCCCCTTCGACGATGAAAGACGCACGAGTTGGCACTTCGTCCCCTTGCCGACTCGGAAAGGGTTAGCGCTTCGGGACATGAAAGAGGACCAAGTGAAACTCGCACTGAAGTTGTTGAGTCTCCTGCTGAGCGAAGAAGGATTCAAACGGTCGGTCGATACCCTCAACTACGAAGGGATCATTCTGGAACATGAAGGGATCGAACATGCGGAGCGACGTAGTTACCTCAAGTACTACGTGACCATCTATGGCACTCCTTCGAACGACTCCGAATGGGGATTCAGCATCGAAGGGCACCATTTGTCGTTGAACTTCACGTTCGATAAAGGTGTTATCGTCGACTCCACTCCTCAGTTTTATGGAGTCAATCCTGCGAAGCTTCCGAAGTCGTACACGGTTCCATCGGTCAACCCGATCGGATCGAAAGTCGTTTATAAAGAAGAGAAGAGGCTTCTTAGCGCTGAGGAAGACGCGGGCTTTGCGATGCTCAAATGCCTTAACGATGTGCAGTTGGCGAAGGCAACCTTTAACCAGAAGGCTCCACGCGATATCTTGTGGCCTGGCGTTGCCCAACCTCAAACCATCGATCCCGTGGGAGTTCCTGCGGTCGAACTGGATGTCGATCAGAAGAAGATCTTGATGAACTTGATCGAGTCGTTTCAGTTGACGATGCCCGAAGAGGTGGTTCTCAGTCGTATGAACTTGATCAGTGCCTCGGGACTCGACACCGTTTGGTTCGCATGGGCGGGTTCAACGGAGCGAGGAAGCGAGCATTATTACCGATTGCAAGGACCAGCATTTATCGCAGAATACTGCAATGTCCAAAAGGATTCTGCTGGAAATACGGCCAACCATGTCCACTCGGTGTGGAGAGACTTGACCGGAGATTTCAATCTTCCAGTTGTCGCCGCAGCAAAATAGCCAGCTTGTATGATCAACACCCTGTTTTTGCCAGAGCTCCGCGAGATGCTTGCGGACGGTCACTCGCAAGAATTGACCGAATTCTGCACGGCGCTCCACCCGGCAAAAACAGCGGAGTTCATGGAGGGGCTGGATGGGGACGAGATGTGGAAGGTGCTGCAGCACGCTCCTCCTCCCCTCCAAGCGGAAATCTTCCACTACTTCCCGTGGGATCGAAAAGTCGATCTACTCGCGACCCAAGACGTCAAGCAGGTCGCAATGCTGGTGACAGCGCTTCCAGCCGACGATGCGGTCGACTTGCTCCAAGAGGTGGATGAGAATCGGGTTGAACAGATCCTCGTTCTCGTCCCTGCTGCTGACCGGCGGGACATTCGCCGCTTGCAGACCTTTCCCGAAGGAACGGCTGGAGCGTTGATGACGACCGAGGCGGCATGCCTCGCGGAAAACCTAACGGTTCGGCAAGCGATGGACGAGCTGAGTCGTCAAGCCGAACACTTGGAAACGATTCACTACATCTACGTCACCGACGACACCAACCATTTGCGAGGAGTGGTGAGTACGCGGTCCCTCGTTTCTGCGATCGGCAAACCCCACATACGGTTGGGGGAGTTGATGAAGAAGGATTTGGTGACCGCGAATGTTCGGGACGATCAAGAAGTCGTTGCCCAGAAAGTTGCTCACTACAATCTAATGGCTCTCCCGGTCGTCGATGATGAATATCACATGATGGGAATTATCACCCACGACGATATCATCGACGTCATGCGGGAGGAGGCGACGGAAGACGTACAACGGATCGCGGCGGTGGAGCCTCTCGAAGACTCCTACATGCGGACTCCATTATCAACCCTCTCGTGGAAGCGAGGAATATGGTTGACGATCTTGTTCTTGGCCGGAATGCTCACCGCGTTTTTGCTTCGCTATTACAACGGAGAACTGGAACGGCATCTTTGGCTCGTGTGGTTTTTCCCCCTGATCACCGGTTGTGGTGGGAATACCGGGAGCCAGTCCTCGACCCTTATCATCACAGCGCTTGCCGTGAAAGAAGTCCATCGTCGAGACTGGAAGAAGGTCATACGCCGCGAAGTGGTGATGGGCTTGGTGCTGGGAACCTTTCTTGGAGTGATTGGCTTCCTGTGCGCGCTCTTCATCGCCCCTACGGTGCGTGATGCGACCGTCATTCCGATCACCGTGTTATTGGTCGTCCTGTGCGGGGCCTGTACGGGGGGCTTGCTCCCCCTCTGTTTCGAACGGTTAGGATGGGACCCGGCCTTGATGAGCAATCCATTCGTCGCCGGAATCAGTGACATTCTCGGGCTTTTGATTTATGTCAATGTTTCCATTCTTATTCTTGGTTGACCTCGCCTCACCCCTCAAACCAAATTCGTAAGTTTCGTGATTTATCCAATATCCGCTCCCCACCGGATGGACTACCTTCCAATCCCCATTATTGCTATCCTCATGGAATGAATGTCGCTACCTCGTTGATGCCATCGGTTGAAAGGACTCAAGCCCGTGCAGAACGGAGCGCGCGCCAGCCGGAGTTTACTCAGGCTTATGGCGCACAGCTTGCATGGAGCCAGCTTCCCATCAAAAAGCGACTCGCCAAGATCGATAACCTTCGAAGCCTTTTGGTCGAGAACCGAGTTCAACTGAGTGAAGCGATCGATCTACCGATGCGTCAGGGGTATCGCGAAACCTTGACGACCGAGATTCTCCCGCTGGCCGATTCGATTCTTTGGCTCAAACAGCGGGCACGCCGAATCTTGCAGCCTCGCTATAGTCGGTGGCGTTTAACCCCGTTATGGCTTGGAAGAATCTCCTCGACAGTCCATCGCGTCCCGCATGGGCTCGTACTGATCGTCGGTCCGTCGAACTATCCCCTTCTTTTGACCGGGATCCCGATGATGCAGGCGCTTGCGGCCGGAAACGGGGTCGTCTTGAAGCCAGCCCCAGGGGCTGAACGCATCACGCAACTCCTCGTGAAATTGGCTGAGGAGGCGGGGATTCCTGAAGGGCTCATCGTCCTTTTGGATAGCGAAATCGCCGCAGCGAAAGGGGCCATCGAAGCTGGGGTCGACAAGGTGGTTCTCACCGGGAGCAGCCTTACAGGACGGAAAGTCCTCCATCAGCTCGCCGACTCCCTCACGCCGGCAACGCTCGAGCTGAGTGGATGCGATGCTGTGTATGTTCTTCCGGGGGCAGACATGGGACGCGTTTGCGATCTATTGCTCTTCGGACTTCAGCTCAACGGGGGGGCGACCTGCATGTCCCCGCGGCGGGTCTTTGTGACCAGAAAAGCGTGTGAGGTTTTCCATCGTCTCTTGGGAGAGCGGATGAAGGCTCATGCCGATTGGAGCACCGTCATTTCTCAGGAGATGCATCAAAGGATTTACGCGGGGGTTCAGGATGCGCTCGCCAAAGGAGCGAAGCTTTTCGAGTCAGAGCCCCTCAAAAAGCCGCCCCAACAAGAGACCTCCTCTCCCATTCGAATGGGGGCGTTCGTGTTGACCGATGCGACGCCCGACATGGAGCTTTGCTCTGCCGACATCTTCGCTCCGATCACCATGATCATTCCGGTCGACAATTGGGCCGATGCTTTGCAGTCCGACTCTCATTGTTCGTATGCACTCAGCGCATCGCTCTACGGGCCTCTTGAAGATGCCCTCCGGATAACCCGATATATTTCCGCCGGCTCCATCACCATCAACGATACGATCGTCCCCACGATCGACCCGCAACTCCCTTTTGGTGGGCGTGGCGAAAGTGGCTATGGCGTGACGCGAGGAGACGAAGGGCTCCTGGAGATGACCGTCCCCAAGGTTGTCTCGGTGCGCAAAGGGAACTGGCTCCCGCATACTCAACCTTTCACCCAAACAGAAGAGGATCTACTCGATGGAGTCCTCCAGTGTTCCCACTCTGGGAGTTGGTTGGGTTTCTGGAAAGGGATGCGCCAGATTGTTAAAGCGATCATGGCGAAGAGAAGCGGAGGATGAATCGCGGAGGAAGAACTTGGCCGACGCGTTAGCGAGGCCACGCAATCACAACCCGACGCGTTAGCGAGGGACAGCACGGGCAATCACGCATTCAATGCAAGATATCACAGCACGCCCTTCGTGCCTCAGGGACGTGCCACCCGACGCCCTAGGTGTTATCGACGAGGGCCACGTTCACTCGCGACGCAGTCCCTCGCTAACGCGTCGGGTTGTGATGGGTGGACGCTTCGCGTCCTCCCCCTTGCACCGATGCGCCAGACCACCCCCACCTTTTCGTTTGCCCCTCGCGTGGCTCTGCGAACCTCCGCGCCCCCTGCGGTTAATTTCCAAGACTTCCCCGTTTTCTGAACTAGAATCGGATATAACATTCCGTAAGTCCTTTACATTCGGGAGGCTCGTTTTGCAAATCCTGTTGACTGCTTTTGAACCCTACGACGTCTGGGAGCAGAATTCCAGTTGGGAAGCTCTCGTTGGGTTGCTGGAACTGCGAGGAGCGATACCCGGGATAACGACCCGCCGCTATCCGGTCGATTTGCATCAGCTTCAAGAGCGTTTGTTTCGGGATTTGGAGAAAGGGTTCGATGCGGTGATCCATCTGGGGCAAGCTCCTGGAGCGAGTCGCATTCATCTAGAGGCGATCGCCCTCAATGCGGCGGGAATGACCGAAGCCGCGGGGGATTTTTTCGGTCCGATCGTCGCAGACGGCCCTATCGCATTTCGGACTGACTTCCCGCTCGATCTTTGGGAACGAGAACTTCGCACCAACGGGATTCCCTGCGCGGTCTCCTTCCACGCAGGAACCTATCTCTGCAACGCGATCATGTACTTAAGCCATTTGTGGTTTTATCATCACCAGCTCAGACGCCCCGTCGGGTTTATGCACATTCCGTTGACTCCTGAGCAAGTCCTCCGAAGCTATCGGGACCTCCCCTCAATGCCGCGCAGCCAAGCCGCCGAGGCGGTGGGGCGGGTTTTGGATTTGATCCTCTCCCACGATATCGAGCTGCAATTTGCTTAGGCGAGGCCCGGAAATCACAACCCGTGGCGTAAGCGAGGGACAGCGCTGGCAACCAGACATCCATCCAAGATCTCACAACACGCCCTTCGTGCCTCTTAGAGAACAGTACAGTTCCTATCCGCAGGATGAATTCAACCAAGAAACAAAATGCCGAGAATATCGCCAAGCTGATGGAGGCTTTTCAGGAGGGGAAGCTTACGTCCCTTGAGCTTGGGCAACAGATCCTCGCTCAGTCGATCGCTTCCCAAGGTTCTTTAACGCTGGATCTAGACCGGAAGCGTCGTTGCGGATTTCCCGAGGTCGTCTACGGTTCCGGCAAATCGACCGACACGTTGGTTGCCGCCATCGAGGGGTTGCTTCGGCAAGATCCTGAGGTTTTGGTGACGCGAGTTATTCCCGAGCAAGTTCGCGTTCTCAGTGAGCGGTTCCCTTTGCATCGTTGGAACCATCGAGGGGGGACCTTCCGCGTGGGGCGTGATTCGATTCCGCTCCCTCCAGAATCTTTGGTTCCAGAATCGTTGGCTCCTGAATCTTTGGAGACAGTTGTTGGGAGAGTCGCCGTCGTCAGCGCGGGAACGACCGATGAGCCGGTGGCTTTGGAAGCGCAAGAGACCCTCGCTTGGATGGGGGTTCCTTCGTTGCTCCTTCAAGACCTCGGAGTTGCAGGTCCCTACCGACTCCTCGCGAACGTGCCGATCCTGCAACAAATGTCGGCGATCGTATGTGTAGCAGGGATGGAGGGGGCACTTCCGAGCGTCCTCGGAGGGCACGTCCGTTGTCCGATCATCGCCGTCCCGACCAGTGTTGGCTACGGAGCAAACTTCGCCGGCCTCGCAGCCCTCTTGAGCATGCTCAACGCCTGCGCCGCCAACATCGCCGTCGTCAACATCGACGCCGGATTCAAGGGTGGATATTTAGCAGGTCTCATTGCGAGAGCAGGCTTGAGGCTTGAGACTTGAGGCTAGAAGTGGACTGTCAAAAAGTTGGGGGTGGCATAATTTTTTGAGTGTCCGTTTTTATTCCTCTGGATGCTCTCCAGTCCGACCGGGGACGAGCCCCGGTCGG
>CAYMXM010000202.1:0-8332 GCA_964394065.1 uncultured Pirellula sp.
TGGCCATCACATTCCCGAGGGCATCACGTAGAACTTTGGAGTAGGCACTCGTGAGTGGCCCCCCGCCATCTGGATCAGGGGCGGTGATCGATTGAATTCTTCCTCCGGCATCATATTGGTAGGTGGATGTTCGTCCCATGGGATCGACAGCCGTGCTCAAAAGATTGTCGACCGTGTAGGTCCAGCTCATGACGGGACGGGTGCCACCTGTGGTGGGTGCGGGGGCGGTAACCGAAGTAGGGCGTCCTCGACGGTCATACTCATAGTCCGTCGTGTTTTGACGCGCGTCGGTTATCGAGCGAACGAGTCCGTCAGACCAATAGGAGATGGCTTGGGTTGAAATTCCCGCTCCCGAGAGTCGCGTGGTTCGGCCGAGCATGTCGGATTCCAGGAGGCTGCTAATTCCAGCAGGATCTGTCATCGCCGTGAGCCATCCTCGGTCCGTTGGGTAGTAGGCGAGGACCGTATCGAGAGTAGCTCCCGGGGTGGTGGGATGAGGTGTCCCCAGGGTGGTAAGACGGTTCAAGTCATCGTAAGCAAATGTAGTGAGGTTGTTCAATCCATCACGAGTACTGAGAAGATTTCCTAAGTTATCGTAAGAGGCTCGTGTAACGATCCCTCCTGACTCCAGTTGTTCGTTCGCATTCGTCGTGTACCCGGAACCTGGGGCTGGAGTGACGACTTTCACTGGGCGATTTAACAAGTCATATTCGGTCTTCCAGACACGAGGATCGGAACCGTTGTTCGAGATTGTCTCGGTAACTGTGTTCGCGGTGCCGAAGTAGGAGATTTGGCTGACCAGCCCTTGATAAGAGGAGTTCGAGGCAGGAGTATTCGTGATGCGAGAATTGGCGGCTGCGTAGGTTTCCAATATCCCCTGCGTGATCGGTGACGAGGTCGTCGGTTTCGTACTGGTCATTCCGATAGTGGACGAGGCATAGGTGAGATACCATTCCAAATCGGGACGCTGAGTGATCGTCCCCGTTTGACGTCCCATCACATCGAAGGTGTAGCTAGTAATCAACGCGGTTACCAGAAGATTCGAGCCCTCCATTCGGGAGTTGATCAACTCGGTGGCGATGAGGTTGTCGTAGCCGTCATAGTCGTAACGCGTCAAAACGGGGAGGAGGGAGCCAGCTCCATCGGGATCAGGAGTCATGGTCGCGATCAAGCGATCTCGATTGTCGTGCCAGAATTTCGTGACTCTCCCTGCTGGGTCGGTGACCGTTGCGATGTTTCCTCGATCGTCGTAAGTGAAGGTGGTGACCGCATCGGTACCGTTTCCTGTTTCGGTGATGGAAGAAACCTTGGCGTGGCGCGCTTTATCGGAAGGGGTGTTGATGTATTGGTAGGTCGTAATGCGCGTGCCGGAGCTACGTCCCGTTTGGATCGTCTCGGTGGAGACCAATCCCTGGGGGAGTCCTACTGTATTGACATACGTGTAATCGATTTGTTGGATCGTCTGGGCTGACGTGTTGACAACAGGAGGAGCATACGGAGTCTTTCCAGCGGAAACCGCGTTGATGTACTCGACTACAAAATCCGCATCCGCTTGATTGATAAAACCATTGCCATCCACGTCTCGGTAGTCAAACCCCGAGCCAGCGGCAGGTCCTTCGCCATAGGTGTTGATGTAGGAAACGATTAGCAAGACATCGATGGGGCTGACGAACCCATCTCCATTGACGTCGGGAGTTAGGAGGGGGTTTTGCCAGGGGGCGGTAGCTGCCTTTTGTTCCCAACGGCGCTGTGTGACTAAGCCACTTACAGGGTCGATGGCTTGGTAAACCTTGTTCCCGAGTTCATCGGTGTACGAGGCCATCGCATCGAACGTATCGTTCCAGGTGTAGGAAGAGGTGGGGACCAATGGATTGGTTACCGAGACCGGGTTGTTGTTGGTGTAGGTCATCGTAACCGTTTGGCGGCCGCGAGGTCCATTGGTAGAAGCGGTCCTGTCCGGATCTGGCGTGACGATGGAAAGGACCTCGCCCCAGTCATTTCCTGTGACTCGCCCGAAGGCATCTCGCGTGGTCGGCGTGCGGACGTACTCGGTGCTCCGAGTGAGGTTGGCTTGGAGAATTGCGAAGGTCGTGTCATCCCAAGTGACAGATCCGTCGAGTCCGAGCATCTTTATCTGTTCCGGATCCCAGGATCGAATCACCCTTCCCCGGTGGTCTACTTGCGAGACCGTTCGTTGTGGCGAAGAAGTTGGGGAGCGTTTGTAGGTGGTTACCGTGTATTTTGGGAGGACGCTCGTCCCGCCCGTACGTATCGAGTAGCGGGAATTTGCAGGAATGAAGGTGGCGTCAGGGGTACCGATACGCAAGAGGGAGAGTTCGATCGTAAGAGAGGAACCATCTGGGTAGGTGATCGAGGCGAGCCCTCCATCCGAAGTGGTGAAACTGGTGTGGGTAAAGCTGGTCGTTGCCATCCCGGTATCGCTGGAACCAGACGAGAGGGAAATAACGCGTCCTAGCGAGTACTGGAGTATGTCTTGTCGAGGCGTACGCGGACCGGCCCCATCGGGATCCATGTAGGTAACCTCAAAGAGCCCCGATGGAGCTTTCCAGACCGCTTCGTAGGTGCGATTGTTCGTCGATGCACCTGTATTGGTGGCTGTGATGGTAAGTTTCGGGTTCCCGGAGCCATCGGTGGATCGCGTGTACTGCGTGATTTGACCGCGAGCGTCCGTTCTCGATTGGATACCACCATCAGCGTAATAGGTATAGCTCGTAGTATTCCCATCGGCGGAGATCCTTTGAGTAAGATCCCCCGAGCCGTTGAAGACCATCTTGTTTCCGTAGCGATCCGTGATCGTACTGCCACTTAACGTCTCCTGAGTCCCCGGTGCTGAAGAGGAACCTTGTGCAAACCAGACACTCGAGCCGTCGGCTCGAATCAACATACTACCTGTTTCGTTGGTGACTCGGCCCCCATAGCCTAAAGGGGCCGAAGGGTCGGGCTTGAGAACGGAGATATTGGGGAGGATTGTCGCTAGGTCAGGAAGTCCCACACCTGGCGCAAGTCCCGGCATGAGGGTACTGACGTTAGGGTCAACAAGACCTAAGGAGCCAGCACCAAGCCAACCGCTGATCATATCGTCGTAAGGTGTGGAGTAACTGTAGGTCGGGTGGGCCTGTACCTCGAAGGAAATGGTGTGCGCAGCGACCCCATTGCTCCCTGAGGGAACAGTTCCACCACGAGTCCAAGAGGAAAGTAAATTGGTGAAGTTGGCATTGAGAGAAAACCCAAGTGGCACCCCAACCGGAGTGCTGGGGTCCAATTCAGCAGTGATCGTCCGGCTAACCAACGAGTTCGCCGCTAGTTTTCGACCAGGTCCAATGCGCTGCCCTAGTCCATCCTTGTGTTCTTCGATTACATGCACTTCGAAGGTGATTGTTTCCGGCACGGCGGTCCCGGAAGGAATCGTCAGGTTAACATCGATCGATGCATAAGCTCCAGATTGCGTGACCGAGATTTGCAGGAGTTCCCCGTCGGCTAAGCCGATTATACTTCCCCCCGAGGCTGGACTTTTAACTACGGCAACTCCGGCCGGGCAGGTTGGGCAAGAGCAGTTACACGGAATTAGCTCGACTCTCTCGATCTCAAGAGGGCGGTAGTCTTCGGTGATCGTCGAGCTTACGAAGCTGGACGTATATCCGATTGCGGGAACATAGACACGGACTTTGGCTGTCTCATCTTCTTCGACGATGCGATCGTTAGAAGCGATCAGCTCAAGTTGGAAATCGTTGTCATCGTAGACAGATCGCGCGTTGGAACGTTGGATAATCGTTGGCGCGTTTGACACGTCATGGTTCGTGAAGGTCAAGTAGGTGTAGTAGTCTTCATCGCCCAGGGAATAGTCGGCACCTAGAATCGCCTTCCCGTTGGGGAGCTTCACATTCTCCGTATACGTTTCCACGTCCCAGTAGACGGTGGTGCTAAGGGTGTGTCCTGTGTGGGCCGGTTTCAGATGGTAGACGGCGGGGGGGCCGCCGAGTTCGGAAGTTGTATCGGGACTGACCGTCAATTCCACTCCCTCGGGTAAGTCATAAATCGTGACACTCCCAGTCCCCGATGTGGACACTCCAGAAATCGATTGGATCGTCATCGTCATCACTTCCGATTCCGATTCAGGATTCGATCCCCCGGTTACTCCAGGCTCGATACCATCCCCTACCGCATAAACGTAGATAGTGAAGTCTCCGGTTCCTCCCGGAACATAGATACTGGCAGTCGAACCGACGATCGAAACGCTATAGCCGGTGTAATCTGTGTCTAGCGTGTAGTCCAATACCGGTAAGGCCACACCCGACAAGTTGAAGTCTACCCAGCCTCCAGCCCAGTTATTCCTGGAGAGGTTCAGTTCTCCGAATTCCGAATTGTTGTTCGTGTAGATGACATGAGGTTCGTCGGCTTGGTTCCTTCCAGTCACGGAGCTGATCGTCAATGAAGCTCCCGATCCAGAACCGGATCCAGATCCTGAACCCGAACCGGGGCCTGATCCCGACCCTGACCCTGACCCTGACCCTGACCCTGACCCTGACCCTGATCCGGGCCCGGAGCCGGAACCAGACCCCGAACCTGATCCGTAACCTGAGCCAGAGCCTGAACCCGACCCATATCCCGATCCCGACCCTGAACCAGAGCCATATCCGGATCCTGAGCCTGACCCGGATCCGTCCTCCCCTTCTCCCAAAAGTCCGTTTTGTTGGTAATCTTGACCTTTGTATAAGGGGAACTCAGATTCCTGATAATTCGTCCCCTCGTTCTCGACCTTGATCCGCAAGACAACCTCTTGGGCAGCTTCACCTCGGTTGGAGAGAAGGAGAATATCGGACTGATCGACGTAGCCAGGTTTTCCTGAAACCTCGAAGGTGAGCGTCCCTTGATCGATCGAAGGTAAGGAGACGAAAAGATCGGGATTGGAAACCAGTACCTTCCAATCCCTGACGTTTGCTTCTCCTAAAGAGGCGGGAATCAATTCCGCGATCGACCGGGTGAAAACGGGATGTTCAAAAACAAAATCGTCTGCATCCTTGAAGGCTTCCGCCCCTGGGTACTGAAGAGAAACCTTTTCCGCGTCTCTCGAATGGAACTGAAGTTCCTGCGCTACCACCGCATTGGCTTCCGAGGGCGCGAGTTCAGGTGGCGGGGCCACCGTAGCGACAGAGCCAACGTTCTCCGCAGACAAGATCGGGATACCGAGATCACTCGCCAGAACGATTCGGGGACTCAGTTGCTCATGGAGTAACTTACGAAACCGAGATCGCTTCGAGAAAGAAGCACGAACCGTTTTAGAGGAGGAGAACATCAATAAACCTCAAGTCCGTTGAAGGATATTTTGTAGAATCTGAGCTAGATCGTGCGGATCAAGATAAGGGGCCAGCAAGCTACTTTCAACCATGCGTAGGTGAAATGTTCAATAATTTCCGAACCTTATTCGATCGGGTCGTGGTCATCACGAGGCGAGACCGGCAGGACCGCTGGGAGGAGTTCAAGCGAATTCTCCCCTCCTCATGGCCCTTTCGACCACCGCTCCGATTCCCCGCCGTTCATGGGGAAAAGGTTCCTAAGCCAGCGTGGTGGAATCAACCGGCGGCGGCATGGGGATGTTTGCTGTCGCACCGGCAAGTCATCCAAGATGCTTTGCAAAGTGGGTTGGATAGTATCCTGATCTTTGAAGACGATGCTGCATTCGCGGAAGACTTCGTGGAACGGACGAAGAGGTACGTGGCAGCGTTGCCAACGGATTGGCGGTGGATCTATCTGGGAGGAGAGCACTTGGAGCATCGGGTTTCCGTACCAACTCGCATCAATGACTTCGTGTACCGCCCTTACAATGTCAACCGTACGCATGCTTATGGTATTCGAACGCGCGAGATGATGGAAAGGATTCTTGCGCACATCGATACGTCCGAGCCATGGAAATGCAAGCATCATGTGGACCATCGGTATGGAGAGTTGCAGAAAGAGACTAGTTCGCAAGGGTGTTACACACCCGACCGATGGCTAGTGGGGCAGCGGGAGGGGTGGAGCGATATCACGCGGTCCCATCTTTCGACTCGTTACTACGATGATTCGGTGGACCTAGTATCGCCTCGGATAGATTGCCAGTTGGTAGCTGTTCTAGGCCCGTTCAGTGGTGGGACGAGCGCAACGGCGGGCGTTTTGCAAAAGCTGGGAATACCGATGCAGGAAAAGGGACGATCCTCCAAAGACAAACGGGGGATGGAGACCTACGAGCATTCCGGATTGTGGAGAGTTTGTAGGCAGGCTTTCGAAGAGCCTTCACTACAGCAGACGATGGATCGCGATGTTCGGTTGCGATTGCTGCGCATTTGGGGAGGAAGGTATTGTCGCGAATATCGTTCCGAAACAAGGCTCCTGGGAGCCAAAGTTCCACACCTTTGTTTGATGGGAGAGGATCTACTTACGGTTTGGCCTGGAACGAAGTTTATCGTTGTAGACCGTCCTGAGGCGGATACGGTGAATTCCTTGGTGAAGCGAGGTTGGGGCTGGGGCGTTGAGGGTTGTGTCCATGCGGTTCATCAACTGGTCTTAGCGCGCGAGACCTTTTTGATGACGTCTGCTCCCGACTATATTCGCATCGACTATCGAGATCTGGTCCAGGCTCCCAGAGAGGTAATCGATTCCATGCGAAGCTACCTATCCCTTCGATGCAGCGTCTCCCAGTTTGAGGCCGCGGTTGCTTCGATCGAAGGATACCTAGTTTAGGTTCGTTCGAACTTGGAGGGCTCGGGGAATCGCTCCGTGAGGAATCGTTGCAATCCCGGTCCAAAAGCAGCGTCGTCGAAGTTCAAGAATTGTTTACTGCTACATTCTCGAAGCGCTACTTCATACTCGGGGGATTCGCCCCAGAACCCAACGCGAGATCCCTCTTCCTTAATGGAACATGGAGCGAGGTTGTTTCGAGCAACCGCGTGATTTAGGATGGCTGTGATGCCAAGCATTCCATACCAACGATCGTTCGTTACGAAGTCTTGAAAATCGAGATAGGCCTCCAGTATCCATCGGCGTCGAAAGTAAGTTGGTACGTGGGTTTCGTAGTTTAGTCTCGGGTAATTTAGGCGTTTCAAAAGATCGTAAGTTCGCCAGAGAGAATCCATCCACAACCCTCGCCCTCGAGATGGCGCTAGGTCCAGGTCTTCGAGGTATCGCACCTTGGAAAGGTATGGGAGGTCCAGGGGAGCTAGCACGATGAAGTCATCGGAAAACATCAAGAAATCTGGGTCCAACTCCGGTATCAACGATGAGGCAACCAATAGCTGGAACGTATTGGTGATCGGAACAGGAAAGCGAAGAATCGGTGAGAGCATCTCGTGCGGCACGTGCTCCACCATCGATGCGTCATGCGAAAGAAACTTCGGTCTGTCACCGAAGATCCAGACCTTGCGTATCCAAGGCAAATTGGTGCAGATGCTTCGTAAAGAGTATCGAATCTCGAAATCTTCGAACTGGCTGTGCTTTAGAAAATAAACGGCATCCATAGCCAAAAGATCTTAGTGCCTTTCAAAGTTGACAACAACCAGGGGGGGAGTGGACGGAATGAAACGGGGGAGTCGCAGAGACGCAACATCTTCTTCTCAGCGCCTCTGCCTCTCCGCGGCTCTGCGTTCACTTTTGGATTGGATCAATCTATCCAACTCCCTGTCAGCAATCTGCGATAATCGGCGGAATCTGTGGATTATAAGAATTCATCCGCAGATTTCGCTGATTATCGCAGATTAATGAAGGAAGCTTGCGAGAGGAATGTTCAGCATGGGGTGATCAGAATTGGAAGTCATCAAAGGGGGCTTTTTCCAGGCCGGTAGCCGGAATGTTGACACAAAGTTCTTCCCCCGTTTGATGGCAACGACGGTTTCAAGCTCCTACTTCGGAACCAAAGCGGTAAAGAACCAACCCCTCTTCCCGATTAACAAAGCCTACCGACAAACCGTGTGAAATCGAGTAGCCGTTCCCTAGAAGCCTTGAACATTCTCATAACTACCTGCAAACTACCGAATTGTCAATTCAAAGAGGCATACCTCCTTTGATCGCCTCTCAAATCCGATTCGTAAGATTCGTGGTTCTCCCCCATCCGTGCCATCGGTGCAATCCGTGGTTCTCTGATCCCTACTGTTCGGCGACCAGGACGGCTTGGTCGGTTACTACAAGCGATGGTTGGAATGGAACTCCAACGATGTGGATCGCCACCCAAACTACCACCAAACGCCCAAGTTCTCAATTCAAAGAGGCCTGACCCCTTTGATGGGCTGAGGTTGGCGCACTTGATGGGGATCGACATGAAAGCCCATCGTGCGAGCGTACG
>CAYMXM010000203.1:0-8306 GCA_964394065.1 uncultured Pirellula sp.
GAAGCGGGGCGAGGGGAGCGGAGATATAAAGCGCGGTGCGTTCCGAAGTTGTAAATACAAAAGCTATTTCGGGACAATTCCATGAAGGAAAGACACAAGCCATGCGATGACGACCTTCATCCCTGCGCCCCCCGTGTTGCCTATTCACTTCGATCCCCCCTAACGATCCGACGTATGGATGGGAATCTGATAAAAGAGATCGCGCGTATAGTCGACCATTCGATCGGCCAACCAAGGTAGACAGAAGATGATTGCAACGGTCATGGCGACCAGCTTCGGTACGGTGCTAACGGTTTGATCTTGAATTTGAGTCAGGGCCTGAAGAAGCCCGATCGCCAACCCTACCACCATCCCGATCGCCAGGAGGGGAGCCCCAAGGATAAGAGCCATCACGATGGCGTCGCGAACAAGATCGACAGCTTCACTAGAAGTCATTATTGGTTGTGTGGTCGGTTGTGTGGTCGGTTGTGTGGTTGGTTGTGTAGTTGGTAACGGGGGAGGACGCGAAGCGTTCCCCCATCACAACCCGTGGCGTTAGCGAGGGACTGCGTCGCGAGTGTACGTGGCCCCGCGCCGGGAACATCTCGGTCGCTAGGTGGCACGTCCCTGAGGCGCAAAGGGCGTGTTACGATACCTTGCGCGAGTTGCCTGGTTGCCAGTGCTATCCCTCGCTAACGCCACGGGTTGTGATTTCATGGCGTCAATGTCCCGAAGCTATCCAGCAACATCGCGGCGACCATTCTCCACCCGTCGACAAGAACAAAGAGGAGTAGCTTAAACGGGGTTGAGATCAATGCAGGAGGAAGCATCATCATCCCCATCGAAACGGTAACCGACGCGATCACGATATCAAGGATCAGGAAAGGTAAATAGATCTTGAACCCCATCAAGAAAGCGATCTTGAGCTCGCTGAGCATGTAGGCCGGAAGCAGGACTTGAAGGGGAACATCGTCGAAATCGGTCGGCGCAGGTCCGTTTGGATTGTGGCGGCTGTAGAACAAGTGAACATCATCATGGTTGTCTGCCATGTCGATTTGGCGGGCCATGAAGTTTCGGATCGGTGCAACGCCCCGTTCCCAAGCCTCGGTGGAGGTCATTCTCGAACCCGATTGCGTGTAGGGAACGATCGCGTCGTTGTAGACCTCGGTCCAAACGGGGGTCATGACAAACAGGGTAATAAAGAGGGAGATCGACGTGATCACTTGGCTGGGAGGGAGCTGCTGAGCCCCCATCGCTTGTTTGAGCAACCCGAAAACGACGATCACACGAACGTAACAAGTAGTCATCAGAAGAATCGCAGGTGCCAAGCTGAGAACGGTTAGGAGAAGGAGAATCTGGAGGGAACTGGTAAGCCCTCGAGGCCCCAACCATTCAGCCGGTCCACCACTGATTTGCTCCGCCAGTCGATCCAGTCCACTACCCTCTTCAAGCCCGGGAACAATCTCCCGTATTTGCTCCGCACGCGGCAGAAACTGGGGCGCATCGTTTTGAGCCATCCCAAGCGAGGGGTGAACAATGGGGAGGAAAAACGCAAAGGCTACCACGCTCCGAACTAGCAGCCCCATTACCATACCCAAAAACGACCAACGCCCCGCACCGTGTTGCGCACTGGGAAGCGGGAGCGTGGGACCTGGGTAGGTCGAGTGAGATTGCGGAAGGTTTTTAGCTAGCATTTTCGAGCCGTTTTTTCTGAATTCTTTCCAGAATGACTCAAGTAGCCGATTTCCGATTTGGAAGCTAGATCAGCTATTTTTGAAACACAGAGGCACGGAGAGGTCTGGCGGATCGGTGTTAACGGGGGACGCGAAGCGTCCCCCCCCCATCACAACCCGAAGCGTTAGCGAGGGATAGCGTCGCGAGTTAACGTGGGCCCTTGTCGGGAATATCTCAAGTCGCCGGCTGGCACGCCCCTGAGGCACGAAGGGCGTGCTGTGAGACCTCGCATTCGATGCGTGGTTGCCATTGCTGTCCCTCGCTTACGCCACGGGTTGTGATTTTGGGCCTCGCTTACGCGTTGGACTGATACCGGTGCAATCCTGTAGCTCCCGTAAATCCTGTCCAAAAAAATCCTAGCCCAAAATTTCTTCAACAACGCGAGCTGGTTCAACTCCGGTGAGCTTGGTATTCAAGCCTCGGAACTTGTACGAAAATCGATCGTGGTCGATCCCAAGACAATGGAGTATCGTGGCATGCAGATCCCGGATGTGGACTGGATTCTCCACGATGTTGTAGCAGAAGTCGTCGGTGACTCCGTAAGACATGCCACTTCGAATTCCTCCTCCTGCGAGCCACACGGAGAAGCATCGTCCATGATGGTCGCGTCCCATTCCCGGATCACCGAGCTTCCCCTGGCTGAAAACGGTCCGACCGAACTCGGTGGCGAAGACAACAAGCGTATCTTCGAGCAACCCCAATCGTTTCAAGTCCTTGAGCAAGGCAGCGGTCGGTTGGTCGATGTCGCGACATTGTTTGGGAAGCTGCTTCGCGATCGCAATGTGCTGATCCCAGCCTCGATGGTACAACTGAACGAACCGAACATTCCTTTCAAGTAACCGTCGAGCCAACAGACAATTGGCGGCGTAAGTCCCAGGCTTTCGCACCTCGGGTCCATACGCTTCGATCACCTCTTGGGTTTCCTTGCTGATATCGGTCAGTTCTGGAACCGATGCCTGCATGCGATAGGCCATTTCATACGCCTGAATTCGGGTGATGATCTCGGGATCGTTCTCGCTCCCGGCTCGAATCTGGTTTAGTGCGTTCAGATCGTCCAATTGTTGTCGTCGCTGCGAAGCGTCCACCCCAGGCGGATTCTGTAAATAAAGAACAGGGTTTGCTCCCGGACGCAGCCCCACCCCTTGATAGGAAGACGGAAGAAATCCACTCCCCCATAGCCGCGAAAAAACCGGCTGACCTGGGTTCTTCCCTGTCCCTTGCGAAACCATGGCGATGAATGCGGGAAGGTTTTCATTTTCGGTCCCTAGCCCGTAGGTAACCCAAGACCCCATGCTGGCATATCCGGGGAGTTGATTGCCGGTGTTCGCAAAGGTAATCGCGGGATCATGATTGATCGCTTCGGTATTCATCGTCTTGATCAAGCAAATATCATCCGCGATCGTTTGCATGTGGGGGAAGAGATTGCTGATCCACATGCCGCTTTCCCCGCATAGCTTCCCTTCCTCAAGAGGAGGAACCACGGGGTAGGCCTTTTGACCAGAAGTCATCCCGGTGAGCCGTTGCGTTCCTTTGATCGACGAGGGGATCTCTTGTCCCGCATACTCATGCAACGCGGGCTTGTCATCGAAAAGATCGACGTGAGAAAGCCCTCCACTTTGAAACAGACAAAGGACCCGTTTAGCGCGCGGGGCAAAATGTGGTAAACCCAATCCGGTTCCTTGAACCGCTTCGGATGCCGCATGCAGTGGCATATCACGACTTAGCAAGGCACCCAACGCCATTCCACCTAGCCCCTGTACGCTGTTGCGCAGAAAGACTCGTCTTAAAGTGGATTGCTGAAACGCATCGAACGAAGTTGGGTTCATGGTCGTGTCAAACTTTCACTAAGATTCAAAATTAACGCAGCGACCTGCATCCATGCGGCGTGCTCCTCTGGAGGAATCGATGTCGATTGGGGAGACTCACCAACGGACAACGTCTCGATCGCTAGAGCTACGTTTCCTCGATAGCGTTCTCGTTCACGCGTCAAAGCTCGCACGAGTACCTTCAGCTCATCCTCAGTAGGGTAACGTGACGTCGACTCACGAAACGCCCACTTCAATCTTTCGCCATCGTCGACAGCAGAGTCCTCACTTCCGGGCTGGCCTGACTCGTCAGAGGTAACGGGGAGGACGCGAAGCATCCCCCCATCACAACCCGACGCGTTAGCGAGGGACTGCGTCGCGAGTGAATGTGGCGATTGTTGGGAATGTTTCGGGTGTTGGTTAGCAAGCTCCTGAGGCACGAAGGGCGTGCTGCGAGATATTTCATTGGCTGCGTGGTTGCCGGCGCTATCCCTCGCTAACGCGTCGGGTTGTGATTGCGTGACCTCGCGGTCACCGCTGGAACACGTGATGATTCGATCGGCGAAGTTCCTGGCTGCTTCTACAAACTGCGTATCGTTTAAGGTGACGAGCGCTTGCAACGGAGTGGTCGTGCTTCCTCGTTCGATCGTGCATACCTCTCGGTTGGGTGCATCGAACGTCACCATGTTAGGTGGTGGCGCGGTCCGCTTCCAATACGTGTACAAGCTTCGTCGATATAACTTCTCACCATGATCTTGAACAAACGTCTGAGCCGTTGCGGGGGTGCTGCCGTAGTGACTCACTTCGCGCCACAAATCCATCGGCATATAGGGATTGACGCTCGGTCCCCCTATTCGGTCGACGAGCAAGCCGCTGGTTTTCAATGCAGCATCGCGAATGAGTTCCGCCGGCAAGCGAAATCGAGCACCGCGGGATAACAACCGATTGCCCGGGTCACGTTCAAGCGACTCGGGAGTGGGAACCGAACTCTGTCGATAGGTCTGCGACATGACGATCGACTTGAGGAGATGCTTCAAGTCCCAACCACTTTCCACAAAATCCACCGCAAGCCAATCCAGCAGTTCGGGGTGGCTCGGCCATTCCCCTTGCGATCCGAAATCAGCCGGTGTTGCAACGATGCCGGTGCCGAACAAAAGCTTCCAGTAGCGATTCACGGCGACTCGAGATGTTAGTGGATTCTCCTTCATCACCAACCACTGCGCTAAACCGAGACGATCGGTGGCCTCGCCAGACGGCTTAGGAAGAGCATTGGGAATTCCAGGCTGCACCTCCTCGGTCGGCTGGGAATAGTCTCCCCGATTAAGGAGGAACGTCTTGCGAGGAGTCTTCGCCACATCCATGACCATCGTCGTGAAAGGAGTTGTCAAAGCTGCAAGCCGATCGGTTAGGTTTGCAAGATCGATGCGTTCCCTTTCGAAATCATCGGAATGAGCGACATAGTACTTCCAAAGAGCCTCTCGATCGCTTGGTCCGATCGAGGCGTCGTCTTGAACAAGTAGCTCCACGATCGTTTTGGGAATGTCCGTCCCATCGTCGATTCCCGTAAAGACTTCTAGAGCGATCCGTCGCGCGACATAGCTTTGTCCAAAGCCGAAATTCAATTGAGTCGTCAGATAGGGAGTCTGGGTGGAATCGATCGGTTGTTGGAATGTTGCACTCAAGTGAACGGGACCTTCGAAACTCAATTCGGGAGCCCACCCCGAATCATTTCTCGGATCGAGACACGCCCCTGGAGGAAATCCTGACTTCCAAGAATTCGCCGTGACGCTGCCGAACGGAAGCAAACCAAACAGGTCGACTTGATCGCCTGGCACTCGATCTACCGAAGCGGCAATCGCCGTGAGAACAAACGATTTTTTCTCCTCTGATTCCTTCCCATATCCCCAACCATTTCCAAGCTTCTCTTCTGGATAGATCGTTGCACGAATCCCCGTGATCGGTCGATCGATTGGTGGTAGCTCCGCCAAGATATCGAATGCTGCGAGAGCCCCGGGAGATTCGAGTACGACAAATCGCTCCTCTTCGATCTCGAATCCAGATCCTCGATTTGGAGTCGATACTTTAAGGGCTTTCACGGGGTGAAGTTGCAGATCTTTCCCCCGCAACTCCAGCTTGGCCTGAGTCCTTTCCATCCAAGAGTTCAACTTCTGATGATCGATCTTCTTCATCGATTCTTGAAGCGCTGCGATGCTCTGCTGCAACGCAGTCGGCTCATCCGACTTTAAGACCGTGATTGCCTGGATGCTTGGCGCCGGGTTATTCCCCCCGTTCCCATCGAGCCCTCGATCGCTCAACGTGTTGAAGTAAGCGAATAGTTGAAAGTATTCCCGTTGAGAAATCGGATCGTATTTGTGGTCGTGGCATTGGGCACAGCTCAAAGTCAACCCGAGCATCGCCTCGCCGAATGTTTTGACACGATCAGCCCCATAGTTCGTCAAGTTCTCTTCCGGAATCGTTCCACCTTCGTGCGTCACCATATTGTTCCGTTGAAACCCGGTGGCAATTTTGTTGGCGAGCGTTGCGTCAGGGAGAAGATCTCCCGCGATTTGCTGAAGTAAAAACTGATCGTAAGAAAGGTTGTCATTGAGAGATTGAATGACCCAATCTCGCCACAACCACATGTGTCGCCCTCCATCGATGGAGAAGCCGTTGGTGTCGGCGTAACGCGCCGCATCTAGCCAATCGAGCGCAAAGCGTTCGCCAAAATGGGAACTCGCCAAGAGCCGGTCGACGAGCGTTTCGTAAGCGTTGGGGCTCGAATCGTTGATGAACGCGTCGATTTCCGCTCCGCTCGGGGGGAGCCCGATAAGATCTACATATAAACGTCGAACAAGGCTTTCTTTGTCGGCCTCCGACTGCGGAGACATCGATTCGCGATCAAGGCGTTGTCGTACAAAAGCATCGATCGGATGAAGATTCGAATAGTTCGCAGGGAGGGGAGCTTTAACAGGTGGCTCGAAAGACCAATGGTTCTGATACGGAGCACCCGCTTCGATCCATTTCCGAAGAGTCTCCTTATCGTCGGCGGAGAGGACTTGATGTGTCGATGGAGGGGGCATGATTTCATCCGGATCGGACGAGATGATTCGTTTCCAAACTTCACTCCTTTCCAGATCCCTGGGAACAATTGCCGCCATCCCACCACGATCGGAGAAAGCCGATTCCTTCTCATCGAGACGCAAATCCGCTTCGCGTGAATGCGCATCAAAACCATGACACGCAAAGCAGTGCTCGCTCAAAATTGGACGAACATCTCGGTTGTAAGTAATTTCCGAGTCGAATGCGTAGACGTTTCCCAGAACGCTCAGAGCCCCGGCGATGAAGAAAAAGCATTTATGTTTCATTGAAACGCACAGACGATCCTTTGGATTCCCGCAGAAATGCAATCGAGATTGACTTGATGTTGTTGAGTCGATCTTAGGTGATACGTATCGAAATATCTACTGGGACATGCCACCCAATCGATGCGGAGATCAGCAATATCAGGCTCAGGTATTCGGTGCCGGAACTTCCGCTTGACCTTCCCTACTTTCCCTCTCCGGCCCGTTAGGATCCAAATACTTTGGGAAATACTCCTCGACCACTTGATAAAACTGCTCGGGGGTCTCGACTCGTCCGACGTGGGTTCTGAAATGTCTCGCCCCATGTTTGTTTTGGGCATAGCAACAAGCGAACTTCCGCATGAGCATCGTCCCCCGATGAGATCCGAACCGTTGCGTGACCAAATCGTAATGACGGAGCATACAGGCCTTTTGCTCTTCCAAGGTTGGATCGGGAGGGATCGGTTTTCCAGCGAGGGCAGCCGCCGCTTGGGCAAAGAGCCAAGGTCGCCCCAGCGAAGCGCGCGCAATCATCACGCCATCGACTCGATAGGCTCGGAAGGCGTGGACGACTTGCTCGGGGGTTTGCAAATCCCCGTTTCCGATCAAGGGGATCTTTTCTAAGTGCTCCTTGATCTCGGAGATTCGTTCCCAATCGGCGGAGCCCTTAAAAAAGTCTTCGGCGGTTCGCCCATGAACGGTGAGCGCCGAGGCGCCTGCTCGTTCTACCGTTTTCGCTACGTCGATATGGTTCATCGTTTTGCGCGTGCACCCGAGTCGGATCTTCGCCGTGACGGGGGTTGGATAGCAAGCCTCTACCAATCGGGAGATGATCTCGTACATCCGCTGTGGATCGCGAAGAAGATACGATCCGCTGTGGGCCTTTTCGGTGACTTGCTTGACCGGACAGCCAAAGTTGATGTCGACCACGGAAACTTGATATTCCTCGACCAAGCGTTTACCCACCTTCGCCATCACCTCGGGATCGTTGTCCCAGATTTGGACCGCGAGGGGACGCGGTTCGTCTTTGATCCCCCAGAGCCGGTCGGGATGTTCGCAGTCATGTTCATCGAGCCAGACAAACCCCCGTGCGTTTACCATCTCGGTCGCTTGCAGACCCGACCCGCCATACTCTCGGACGATTTGCCGGAAAGCATAGTTGGTATACCCCGCCATCGGCGCCTGAAGAATGGGCGGATCGATGAGCAGGTCACCGATCCGAATCGGCTTGACCTCGGTAGCTTCGTTGCAGGTCGACATGGGGGAAGTTTGAAGTGGGAAGTTTGAAGTTCGAAGTGGGAAATAAAGAGTTTAAAGGAGGTAAAGGGTTTTGTAAGGCGATCGAACGAAATTGCTACAAATGTAGAACGGAATTCATTCCGTTAAACAACGCCCCCATCACAACCCGTGGCGTAAGCGAGGGACAGCGTTGCGAGTGCACGTAGAC
>CAYMXM010000204.1:0-8304 GCA_964394065.1 uncultured Pirellula sp.
TCGCCGACGGATTGTGTGGAGATCGCTCGGACGACCATCGTCGCGTAACATCCCTTGGGTAACTCGAAGGTGAGACGGAGCGAAAGCCGTTGGTTGTGAAGTTCATCGTTCTCCCATTGAGACTTGAAATCGCGTGGCATCAACCAAGCCTTTCGAATCCCCTTGGAGAAGAAAGTATCGCGAGGATATTTCAACCGCATTTCTCGAACCTCCATATCCAGTTCCTTCAAGATCCCCTCCAGTGGGGGAAGGGTGGCCTCATCCCAATCTTTTTGCCGGGCCGAAGGGAGGGGGAGTTCTAAGGACTGCAACATTCGAATTCCATCTCGATGCGAACCGATTAAGGGTTCGACCGAGGAACCGGAGATGAGGGGAATCGAGAGTGGGCCGCATCGGCTTTCGATTACCGACCGCTTATCGGCTGGAAGCTCTTCGTCGATCAACGCCGACAACCATCTGTTCCAAACCCAACTTTGAAACGCCGCCAAATAGATGCTTCGCATATCCTGGCGAATCAATGCAACCGCTCGCTTGAACCCAACAGGATGGTCGACGAGATAGGTAACCACGCTACGACGATGGGAACGGTCGAGAACCTCCTTCAGCTTGATCCAATCCCCCCAATGGGCTCGCATCAACTCCTTCTGTTCACGTTCTCTTCCTCGATCGTGCGAGTTCTCTTCGGCCATCGCCAAAAAGAGAGCCCGTTCGTAATTCCCTTTACACCAAGCAGTCCCGATCAGTTCGCCGGCGTATCCGATCGAACCGAACCGTTGATCATCAAAGTAATTGACGATGCCGACGTTTCCGATCGAGTCACAACGGGATTGAAGGGAAGTGTTCTCTTCCCGAGCGAAATTGCGAAGGCGTATATCAAAACGATTGGCTTGAATGTCCTTGGCATCATAAGGACGGTTGATTTGTCCCAGATAGGTCAAACGGTAGGAGCGATCCTCATGATGAAGATTCGGTCCCCCATGGATAGAGATGTACTGCGTAGTGATCGCATGCCGATCCTTCAAGCCACCATAGCTGACACTTTTGCGGGACAGGTTCCAATCCCGAATGATGGCGCTGAGCGCCTCGGGGGTCCCGATTCCACATTTTTCCAGTTTGTAAAATGCGAAGGGACCGCGCGCGGGTCGAACGGTGGTAATTTCCTCGACTCGAAAGTCCTCCGGCAGGCTTTTCAGTTTCATCCGGCTTTACTGGCTATGCTTTCGAAAGAGTTCAATTTCGTAGGGGCCGAGGAACATTAACAACAACGCTTGATCTCCGCCGTAACGGCGAAAGACCTCCTTCAAGTACCCGTCCTCTCCTGGCCACGGATAAGCAAATACTAATGCAAAATCATCGCATTGAAAGTCAAGCTTTTCGTAGGCGGGTGGAACTCGGTGGAACAGCGACGCATGGTTGGCTTGGTTCTTAGCCAACCTTTCCGCACCATGCGGCAGGAAGTTCCCGCAAACAATCTCTGCGGGGATTTTGCATCGCCGTAGGTACTCGTTCGCCTGTTGGACGAGAAAGGGCTCCGCCTCGATGCCGATGGCTTCCCAACCGAGAAGGGAAGCCATTGCGGTCACCACCCCAAAGCCACACCCCCATTCGCAAAACGTGTTGCCGGGAGCCAGCTTCAGTTCGGTAACCCCTTGGAGAGCTCGCCAGACATCCCGGAAATCACAAGCGACATACTGTTCAATCGGCTTTTTATGCCATTGGTCCCAGTAGGTTTGAAGCATCTCGTCCGCGACGCGCAGGGTCCGTTCGACCTGATCGGGAATCTCAATCTCGCTGTCCCAGTCGAAGGGGATTTTCTCTAGTTGGTCCATGCTGTTCTTATCTCATTGTGGCATGAGCGTCTCTGTTTTTCGCGCTCGCGCTCGTACTCGAATCTCGAATCTCGAATCTCGAATCTCGAATACGAGTACTGCTGCGCTGAGTACGAAAATAGCTTCTGCGATCCCTCCGGGATCGTTGGAGTCTTTTCACGATCAACCGGTGGTGGCGCTGCGCTTACCACCGGCTAATGGCTGTAATCCCTTCGGGATACCAGAGGATGCAAAACGAATCCTCGAGTTCTCCTCTGCGATTCTCTTTCTTCTCTGCGATTCTCTGCGTTCCCTGCGGTTAAATGGAATTCTCTTCTTCCCAAAGCCTAAAGCCCAAAGTCTAAAGCCTTCTCCTGGAAGAGTTCCTTAACGGAATGAATTCCGTTCTACGTTGGCTTTGTGATTCATGGCGCGGCTAGGTAGGTCTCCAACCATTCCAAGGTCCGCTCTAAACTCGATTCGGTAAGGGTGTGTCCTTCTCCGTGGTTGAACAAGCCGAGTCGAACCGGAGTTCCGAAGAGACGATACGAGGGGAGGGCTGGTAGTAGATAGGGGATCGTATCGACTCCATCCGATGCATTCCCTCCGATCACGAGGAAAGGACGAGGGGCGATCGTTGCGACCAACTGGTGATGATTCATCCTAAAGCTCGGATCAATCCCTTCCTTGCTCAAGTACCAGTCGGCATCCCAATTGGTTTGGGCGATCCCGATCCCCCCTTCACTACTAACCGACGCTTTGATGCGAGGGTCGAACGCAGCTAGATACAGGACTTCTTTGGCACCGAGGGAATGCCCTACAGCACCGATCCGATCCTTGTCGACTCCTTCGAGGGTCTCCAAAAGATCGACTGCCCGAATCGCATCATAGAGCATCCGAGCCATCCCCTTGCGACTGGGGTTTCGCTTCAGATAGCGAGCCGTTGCACCCTTGAGATCCATCGTCTCATTGTCGTTCCAGAGATAGTTGCGAGGGCTCAATGTGACGAAACCTCGGCGGGCGAGATGGAGTGCATACGCTTTCCGAAAATCGTGTTCGGAGATAGGACCGGAGGCTTTGGGCCCCGTGATCCCAACGCACTGGTGAATCGAATGCTTGAAGGTCGAATGAAAAACGACCATCGCTGGGCTGAGCCGGGGAAGATCTTCTTTTGCGAGTATGTAGGCTTCAACCTGTTGCCCTGGTTCGGTCTCGTACCGAACAAGCCGTCGCACCAAACCATCCTCCGTCTTTTGGGTATCGAGCACTTCGATCTGCGGTGGAGTTCGATCTTTTGGAAGGGGGAACGCTCCGAGGAACTCGCTCCATTCTTTCAGCGTCTTCTCGCGAAACGCTCCCTGCTCTTCCAAGCTTGAGATCTTGGGGAGTGGAGCTAGGTTGGGATCCTTCGGCGCTGGAGTGCTCGTCGTACCGCTCGATTCCGTAATGGCAACCTCTTCGAGCCAAGGAACATCTTGAGCGGTGATGATCCCCCCATGCAAAGAGGAAAGAACGAGGCCAGCAGCGAGAAGAACTCGAATAGGAAGTGGGAAGGTTTGTAGGTGGGTCATACTTCTAATGGGGAAAGGGGATGGAACCACGGAATACACAGAATACACGGAAAAGAAGTTCGAAGTTCGAAGTTCGAAGTTCGAAGTCTGAAGTCTGAAGTTCGAAGTCTGAAGTTCGAAGTCTGAAGTCTGAAGTTCGAAGTGGTCCTCCTCGCCCCAAGTTCTTTTTCCGTGTATTCCGTGACTTCCGTGGTTCTCTCCACCACACCAACTACCCGATCAAAACCTTTGCCTTTGCAATCAACTCCCCTGCATCTTTCGACGTAGGGGCTTCTGCGATGAGGCGGACGATCGGTTCGGTATTGCTTGCACGAAGCAGAATCCATCGATCTTCCCAATCGAGCCGGACTCCATCGAGCTGACTGATCGAGTCGGCGGCCATTCCTTCTTGCAACTTCTGAATCGAATTGAGCAACTTCTCTTTGCTCAAGGTCATCTTGTCTTTGATCATCGCGGTTCCTGGAAACTCAGCGACCAGTTCGGCGACGGACTTCCCGGTCGCGGCCATCAGATCGAGGACTTGCGCCATGCCGACGAAACTGTCCCGGATATATCCGACCAATGGATCGATCGGTCCACCACTCCCTTCCCCGCCGTAGACCGCTTGGTTGGCGATCATACAATCGGCCACGTTCGCTTCCCCGACAGCGCTCTGGAAGTAAGGAACGCCAAAGCGATTGGCGAGCCATCGCGTTAGCTGGCTCGAAGCACAATTGGTGACGACAGGGCCAGGGGATTTCTGCAACCGGCGATACGCGCAAAGAACCGCGGTCATCTCCTCACCGATATATCTCCCTTCAGCGTCGATGATCGCCAGCCGATCAGCGTCGGGGTCTTGGCAAAATCCAACGTCGACACCGGCCGAAACAACGCGTTTAGCCACATCGGTAAGATTCTCGGCGAGGGGTTCGGGTGGGTGTGCGAAGAGACCGTTCGGCTCCACGCCGACAAACGTGACGTGGCAACCGAGTTCTTGAAGCAAAGCGCTCCCGAGCAGGGAGCCACATCCATGATTGGAGTCGAGGAGAACTTGGAAGCTCCGGCGTCGGATCGATTCCACGTCCACGGTGGCGAGAATACTCTCCAGGTGATCCAGGTGGGTATTTCCAGGGGCAACCCGTTTCCCAAGTTCGTCGACGCCGCACCAGTTCGATTCTTTGTTTTGATACGCAGCGAGGACTTTTTGTCCCGGGGCTGCGCTGAGAACCCGTCCGTCTGGTCCGAAAAGCTTCATCCCGTTGTAGGTGGGAGGATTGTGACTCGCAGAAACCTGGATCCCTCCCGCGCCGCCGAAAAAGCGAACATTTCGTCCCGCCGTGGGGGTGCTAGCCACGTCGAGGTCGATGCAGTCCCGGCCGTGTCCGACGATCGTCGCGGCGATGGCGTCGAGGAGCATCGGGCCGCTCACTCGACCGTCCCGGGATAGGATAATCGGGCCCGGAGGAGCGGTCGTACAAAAGGCAGCGGCGAATTGACTGGCGACGAAGGAAGTCAGTTCGGTTCCGATGACGCCTCGTAAACCACTAATACTAATGATAGGTTCGGACATTCGACGGGAATTGGTTTTATGGAAAGGTGCAACCCGAAAATCCGGTATCACCGGAGGTCGAGCTGGGAAGGAGTTGCTTGACACTGGAATTTAGTCGACTTAACATCGATTTGCTGGAAGATTTAGTGAGGATTTTCCGGTTTCGGCAACTAAGATATGGCAAGCCTCGCGCAATACGCCTACCTTGTCGAATCAATTCGCTTTTTTCCCCTTTTCCCATTAGGCACGATTCATGGAACTCTCTGGATTGCTTGTATGGGCAGCTGTCCTTGTTTCCTTGATCGCCTTTATTGTGTTCCTCGTGAAGGGGTTCCAAAACTGGGGCGTCTGGATGACGATCGGTTTCGTCATTCTGTTTATCGAGTGTTGGACCTTCCTCATCGCAACGGCAGGTGTGAACAAACTACGCCTAGCTGCGACGAAGGAATACGACGCGCTGAGCACGGAGAATGTCAAACTCATCGAGGACCGATCGTTGGAGTTCTTCGGGAGCCCGACCGACCCAAATCCCGACAAAACGCGATTTATGCCCCTCGCTTCCGAACTAAATCGGATGCTCCTCGAACGAGGGAGAACTTGGCGAGGCGCTGAACTTCTTGATGCGGCTCCCGCCCGCATGGTCGTCAAGCTTCCGACCGGAGAATCGAACACCGTTCCCGATGTCCCTGCACCCGATGGGGCGCCCGCAGCTGCAGCCGGACGAAAGGTTGACCCACTCACGGTGGAAAGCGTCGTTTACGCCTTCGGTGAAGATGAGCAGTTCATCCCCCGTAATTACCTCGGTGAATTCAAAGTCACCACCGTCACAGGCCAGGAGATCGTCTTGGTTCCGACGGGCCCGCTGACCACCTTCCAAGCCAACAATCTGACGAAGAGCCGAACATGGGCGATCTACGAAGTCATGCCTGTCGACTCCCACACCGCCTTTGCACAAACCGGCTCGGAATCGTCCGAAGACGAGCTCTTTGGGCATATGGAGAAAAAGGAAATCTCGGACCTCCTCCAAATCGACCCAGCTTTGGAAACCTTGGAGATCACACCTGCCACCAATGTTCTCCAAGCCATCCGAGCTCGGGTCCTGCAGTCGTATCTTTGGGATGGTAAAGTCGCCCCACCGAACACGCCACTGGAACAGATCTTTTCCGAAGTGAAGTTCTTGAAGGAACACAGCGAGCGAGTCGACTCGACCGACAAGCGAAACCCGACCGACGGGGGGTACTTCGATATCAGCGGACGCTCCACCGACGCTCGTTTGATGCGAGGGGAAGAAACTCCAGAAGTCACCTTCCAAGTCGACGATGTCTATGTTCTCTACGGCCCAAGAGCGAAACAATTGGAACAGGACGGAATCGTATCGATCAGCAAGAACTACTTCGTTCGCCCCCTCAACGATTACGAGTTTGCGTTCCGCGACATGCGTCGCTTGACCCAACAACTTCAACAAGACGCAGCCTTAGTCGTTCGTGAGATCGCCGTGATCGACAAATCGGAGCGAGACGCGAAGCAGCAACAGTTGAAGTATGAGCAAGATGGACGGAATCTTGAACTGGATAAGACGCAATATGCGAAAGAGCTTGCAGTCATCACCGAGGAACAACAACGGTTGCAAAAGGAACTGGATAACAAGAAGAATGAACTTCGTCAGATCTACTCGGAGATCGTCCAGATCCACTCTCGGCTTGTGAATGTGCAAACCGATATCTTCAGCGCACTAGGTTCGGTTTCTGCACGGTAGGGTGACTTCGTCCGATCGGGGCTTGCTATCGCAAAAACATCCGATAGACCTGGTTCTCCGTTTCGTCGACGAAATGATAGCCGAGGTCGCTGACGAACTCTTGAAACGAGCTAGCGTTTTCCTCCGGAAACTGAATGCCGACCAAGATCCGGCCGTAATCGGCTCCTTGATTCCGATAGTGAAATAGACTGATGTTCCAACCAGGACGCATGCTGGTGAGGAAACGCATCAAGGCGCCGGGGCGCTCGGGAAACTCAAACCGATAGATCCGTTCCGTACCACTGTATCGACTTCTTCCCCCGACCATGTAACGCAAATGCCCCTTGGCGAGTTCATCCTCTCCTAAGTCGAGCGACGAGAAACCTTGCTCTTGCAGCGATTGCAAGATCCCCGGAACTTCGCGACGACTTTGGATCGAGATACCGACGAGAACATGGGCGTCCCGCTCGTCCGAGATGCGGTAGTTAAACTCGGTGACGTTCCGTTGTCCGATCGTTTCGCAGAGGCGTCGAAAACTTCCCTTTTCTTCCGGGATCGTCACCCCCAAGAGAACCTCTTTTTCCTCCCCTGCATCAGCCCGTTCCGCAACGAACCGAAGGCGGTCGAAGTTCATGTTGGCCCCGCACGTTACAGCGACCAAGCTTTGGTCGGTGATTCCATGCGTTTGTACGTATTGCTTAAGTCCCGCGATTCCCATCGCACCCGCTGGTTCCAAGATGCTTCTCGTATCTTCGAACGCATCTTTGATGGCGGCACAGACCGCGTCTGTATCGACGGTGATAAACTCATCGACCAATTCTTGCGCTAGGCGAAATGTCTCGTCCCCCACTCGCTTCACTGCGGTTCCGTCCGAAAAGAGACCGACGTCGCTCAGTGGCAAAGGGTGCCCAGCACGAATCGCTTGGATCATCGCATTGGAATCCGCCATCTGCACCCCTACGATTTTCACTTCGGGGCGAACGGCCTTTACATAGGCCGCGACACCTGCGATCAATCCCCCACCTCCGATGGCGACGAAGATCGCATGAAGCGGTTGCTGGTGTTGCCGAAGTATCTCCATCCCAACGGTTCCTTGACCAGCGATCACATCGGGATCATCAAACGGGTGGATGAAGACATAGCCGTAGGCCTTTTGCAGTTCCAACGCGTGCGCGTAGGCGTCCGAATAACTATCCCCGTGCAGGATGACATTCCCCCCCAGAGCGCGGACCGCATCGGATTTGAGACGAGGCGTTGTCACGGGCATGACAACCACGACATGACAACCAAGCCTCCGCGCGCTGAAGGCGACCCCTTGGGCGTGATTTCCTGCCGAAGCGCAGATCACTCCTTGAGATAGCTCCACGTCCGAGAGGCGAACCATCTTGTTGTAGGCGCCGCGCAGTTTGAAACTATGGATCGGTTGCGTATCCTCTCGTTTTAACCAAACCCGGTTTTCCAACCGCTCCGATAGCTTCTCGGCTCGTTCCAAGTCTGTTTCAATAGCCACATCGTAGACGCGCGCGTTGAGAATTCTTTGAAGATAAGGAAGGAGTCTTGCATCCATCGCGGAGGTGTGGGTCGGAGTAAAAAGGGGTAGCGGTAGAGAATATAGCAGATTCTTGTACAAGCCCCACGCCTAGGTTCTAAACGCCCCTCCCC
>CAYMXM010000205.1:0-8295 GCA_964394065.1 uncultured Pirellula sp.
TAACACTCCTACCCCTCACCCCCAGCCCCTCTCCCCGAAGCGGGGCGAGGGGAGCGAAGAGTTTAACCACTCCGCGTCCCCCGCTTTACTTACACCTTAAACCTTACACCTGGCCCCTTATCTCACGCCTGGCCCCTTACCTTACCCCTTTTCCTTCGTATCCCCAATAAACCGAATCCCCAATTCCTTCAGTTGTTTGGGTGTAACTTCCGACGGGGCGCCCATCATGAGGTCTTCGGCTTTTTGGTTCATCGGGAAGAGGATGACTTCGCGGATGTTGGGTTCGTCGGCCAGGAGCATGACGATTCGATCGACACCGGGGGCGGAGCCTCCGTGGGGAGGGGCGCCGAATTTGAAAGCGTTGATCATCCCACGGAACTGCTCGTCGACGACGCTTTGTGCGTAGCCCGCGATCTCGAACGCTTTGTACATGATCTCCGGTTTGTGGTTTCGAATCGCCCCCGAGGAGAGTTCGATCCCGTTGCAGACGATGTCGTATTGGTAGGCCAAGATATCGAGCGGGTCCATCGTCTCGAGCGCCTGCATCTCTCCTTGCGGCATCGAGAATGGATTGTGGCTGAAGATCACCTTCTGTTCTACTTCGTCCCATTCGAACATCGGGAAGTCGACGATCCAGCAGAACTTGAAGGTATCCTTCTCGATCAACTCCAATTCGGTACCGACGCGCGTCCGAGCCATTCCCGCGAGCTTCGCAGCGATGTTGGGTTTCGCACAAGCGAAGAAAACACCATCGTCGGGACCTAGCCCCATTTGGGAGACGAGTTGGGCGACGCGCTCGGGACCTAGGTTCTTCGCAACACCACCACCCGGCTCGCCAGCTTTGAAGTTGATATACCCTAGCCCTGCGAACCCTTCGTCTTTGGCCCACTGATTCGTTCCATCGAAGAAGCTTCGCGCACGTGTTCCTGCCCCGGGCGCTGGGATCGCTCGGACAACCGAACCCTCTTCGATCGCTTTCGCGAAAACAGCGAATCCCCCACCTCGGAAGATCTCGCTCACATCCGAAATCTCGATCGGATTCCGAAGGTCCGGTTTGTCGCTACCATATTTCAGCATCGCCTCTTGGAACGGGATGCGTGGGAAGGGAGGGGGAGTCACGCTCCGGCCGGTGCTGAACTCTTCAAAGACTCCGTGAAGGACCGGCTCGATCGCATTGAAGACATCTTCCTGGGTGACGAAGCTCATCTCGAAGTCGAGCTGATAAAACTCCCCTGGAGATCGGTCAGCCCGCGCATCCTCGTCTCGGAAGCAGGGAGCGATTTGAAAATAGCGATCGAACCCAGCCACCATTAGAAGTTGCTTGAACATCTGGGGAGCTTGAGGAAGGGCATAGCATTTCCCATGATGAAGTCGGGATGGGACCAAGAAGTCCCGGGCGCCTTCCGGGCTCGAGGCGGTGAGGATCGGGGTTTGGAACTCCGTGAACCCTTGATCGATCATCCGTCGACGGAGGCTTGCGATGACTTGCGAGCGCAGAACGATGTTCGCATGAAGCTTTTCGCGACGCAGGTCGAGGAATCGATTTCGAAGGCGGATTTCCTCGGGGTATTCCGCATTCCCGGCGATCGGGAGAGGAAGTTCTGCTGCTTCCGACATCACCTCGATCTCGATCGCGCGCACTTCGATTTCCCCGGTGGGGAGGTTGGGATTGATTCGATCGTCGCTTCTCGCCAAGACTTTTCCGTCGACTCGGATCACCGACTCCAGCTTCACCGATTGCACGACCGGAAAGGCTTCGCTGTCTTTATCGACGACGATCTGGGTCACGCCGTAGTGGTCGCGCAGGTCGATGAAGAGCACATTTCCATGATCCCGGACTCGGAACACCCATCCCGATAGACGCGCGGTGGAATCGACATCGGAACGCCGAAGTTGGGAGCAATGGTGAGATCTGTATGGGTGCATGGAAAATGGCTCTTTAACAGCGCTTGACTGGTCCGACGAATCGGCGCGAACATATGTTTGGTTGGGAAATCGTACAAATACAAGGCCGACTCGCAAAGTTATCGGCAATACCACCGATCCTCAAGTCCTATTTGCAAGTCAAGTTTAAGCCCCGTTAAGACCGTGCTGTGCAGGTGGATCGCCCCTTGTTTCCGGTAGCCCCTTGCGGGGACGAGGATTGACGGTATAATTGGTCGTAACTGGGGTATCACCCCGGCCATTGACTCTCCTTTTAGGTGGGTAGAACCACGTTTTAGGAGGTTAGAGAGACCTGCCGGTGCTCCATGCAGACCTGAGAAAGTGAAAGCTTTCTAGCCATGATACTCTTCGACTCCTTAAAGCAAGGGTCCTCCACTCTTGCCGGGTCCGCATGGGGCATTTGCTCTCTTGCATTCTTCTCTTCTCCCAAGCACAGATTGGTCATCTGGCGATGGCCAGTTAATCCACTTCCCCCACTAGATGAATTTGATTCATGAGTCAGCCACAAGAAACCACCACCAGCGGTAATCGTCGCAACTTCCTCCAGTCGGCCAGTACGATTGCAGCAGCCGGGGCGATCGCCACTAACACCCTCCCGATCAGTCGAGCCGCGCATACGTTTAGTAGTGATGAGATCAAGATCGGTCTTATCGGATGCGGTGGGCGGGGAACGGGGGCAGCCCTGAACGCTCTCGGAGCTCACAAGGAAGAAAACCGTCTTAAGATCACAGCGATGGGGGATGCATTTGATGTCCGGCTTAACGGTGCCTTGAAGCAGATATCGCAAAGAAAACCCGATCTAATCGACGTGGCTGACCGAAAGTTTCTCGGGCTCGACGCCTACAAACGGGTCCTCGATAGCGATGTCGATTTCGTGATCTTGACCACGCCTCCAGGATTCCGCCCCCAGCATTTTGAAGCAGCTATCAAAGCTGGGAAGCACGTCTTCATGGAAAAGCCGGTCGCAGTCGATGCTCCAGGAGTCCGGCGCGTTCTTGATGCGAACAAACTGGCGAAAGAGAAGAAACTAGCGGTCGGGGTCGGACTGCAACGTCGTCACCAAGCCAATTACAACGCCACGATTTCGAAACTCCAGGATGGCGCGATCGGTGAGATCATCCTGACCCGTTGCTACTGGAACATGGGAGACCTTTGGGTTAAACCTCGAGAACCCGAGCAAACCGAACTGGAGTACCAAATTTTCAATTGGTATCACTTCAATTGGCTCAGCGGGGACCATATCAACGAGCAACACATCCACAACCTCGACGTCATCAACTGGCTGATGGATGCTCACCCTGTCGAGGCGCAGGGGCAAGGGGGACGCCAAGTGCGGACCGGTAAGAACTACCCGCAGATCTTCGACCACCACTCTGTCGAATTCACCTATGCCAACGGTGTGAAGCTCTTGAGCCAATGTCGACAAATCCCGGGCTGCTGGAACGATGTGAACGAGTATGCGCACGGAACCCAAGGCTGGTGCGATATCGGCAAAGGAATCATCTACGATCGACAAAACAAAGAGATCTGGCGAGCGCCTTCCTCTCCTTCTGGTTACGACCAAGAGCATATCGACTTGTTCGATGCGATTCGCAAGGGGGATGTCACGAGCGGAAACGAAGGAGAGTATGGTGCCTTGAGCACGATGACCGCCGTCATGGGACGGATGGCGACCTACAGCGGTAAGAAACTCACCTGGGATCAATGCTTCAACAGCAAGGTCAGCTTGGCGAACACCGACGCGATGGATGACTTCTCCGATGAAGCACCGGTCAAGCCCGACGCAGATGGTCGCTACTGGATCCCAATCGTCGGCGACGACGTCGATAAGATTCTGTAAAGCAGACTTCAGGAGTCAGGTTTCAGACTTCAGGATTGTGGCTCGGGCGTCTCGCCCGAGATTGGAATGCATACTCCGGGCGAGACGCCCGGACCACGCTTTTTAACGGTCCGTTTGGCAGCCTCTCTGTCGCCTCGGCGGGATCCTTGTCGGGATTCTTGCATGGAAGGCGAACTGCCAAACGGACCGTATCTTTTGCGTCCCCCAATGTAGAACGGAATTCATTCCGTTAAACAACGCCTCCAATCAAAGCCGCCACCAACACAGTGAGCCGGCCTCCCGAGCAGGGCTGCTCAAGCCCCCGCCGGACACCACTTTGGTGGCTCTGAAGTGCAGTTGAACCACGAAAGGCACGAAAAGCACGAAACATGAAAAAAGGGGGAGTCGAAGGTCACGTTTACGTCGCGCGCATTCGAACGAGGAGTTTTTGATCTTGGATTCCGACGACGATGATCTCGGAATCTTCGTCGATCCAACCTTCTTCACTGATGACGTTCCAGATCTTATCTCCGATCGTCGCGCGTCCATGAGGGTTGCAACGGGTCAATGTTCTCCCGTTCCAACCGATGAACGCTCGCAACTCTTCGTCGAGCAGCTCCTGTTGCAGTCGCTCTTCACTCGGTGGTGGGGCTTCCAAAGCAATCCACTTCACCATCGGCGAGTTCATGATCTGCTTCCGAAAGAGGATCGCGACACCGATCAAGGATAGAACGATCAACCCGATCTGCCCGAAGCCTTGAACCATCTTGCCCCGCTGGTAATCGTTCGTTGGCCAGATAAATGTTTGCCCCGCCAAAAGCAATCCGAGCCCCAGCATGGCTAGCCCCGAAACACCAAAGACTCCGAAGCCTGGCAACAAGAAGATCTCGACCAACAAACAGCTCACTCCTCCCGCGATCAACAAGACCTCCAACCATTCGACAGTTCCATCCAAAAATCGCAACCAGAAGAAGAGACCGAAACAGATCGCTGCCAAGATCGCAGGGAATCCGATGCCGGGAGAGCTCAACTCTGCGCTGAGCGCGGTGATGCCGATTGCAAACAACAGAAAAGACAACCAGACTTGGCTCGCTAACCAATCGACCATCTGCTCCGCTACGTTCGTCTTAAGCTCAGGCGGAAGGGAATCGATCCCGAACTTGCTCGCGACTTCATCGATGGATGTTGCGCTGCCGGCGACGAGATTCAAACTTTCGGCTGTCTCGAGTTTCAGACCGTCCCGAAACGAGACTTCGTTCCCTTGATTCCACTGCGCTACCACCGGGTCGTCTCGAATCCAATCGGGGCTGTTGAGCTGGACTCGGCCGTCGAACGAACTGTACTCGTAGATCGGTATCTCGGACGAGACCACACCGAGAAGGGTTCCCAACGAACGCCCGGATGAACTGGCTAACGCTTCAAACGCTTGGCTGTGAACTTGGCATTGTTGCGGAGAGATGGAGGCTTCCCCCGGGCCGCCGAGAACGCTCTTCGGATGCATATAGATCGTGTCCCCCGCGAGTGCGATCAACGCGGCATCACCGCGCGCTGCGTTACGGACATAGCAAGCGACCTCCGCTTGGCTGCTCGGGATATCGGCCAAATATTGCGCGAGTCGGAAACTCTCGACAAGGTTTCCTCCCGGGGTATCGAGCTCGACGAGGAGAAGATTCACCTCGGGATTGGAAAGACCTTGTTCGATAGCCCGGAGCATCCGATCCACGTGACGCGGAGTCACCTTTCCCGACAAGTGGATGCGGATCGCCACGCGCGGTCCTTCGAAGATCGGTTCATCGACCAATGGCTTGCTCAGCCGAAGAGCGCTCGCGAGCTGTTCTCGGTCACCAGCGGTGTAAGCGATCCAACGCCAGCTCCGAAGCTCTTGACCGCGAAACCAAGCGAGTTGGTTGTTGGGGACGAGCTGTTCCTCTTTCCATTCCTCCTCTTTTCGTTCACGTTTGGCGAGTTCTGAACTGCTCACATACTCGGTCGCACCTCCGACGAGATCGATCCGAACGAGTGGATCCCCAGGATCGACCATCGAGACGACCGCCGCTTGGGGGAATACATCTCCTCGGCGATCTGCGATATCGACGTAAGCTTGGCGAATGGTGGGATCGACCGTCGTCTCATCGATTCCACCTTGACCGAACTCGGAATCCAAGGGGAGTGCGATCTCTTCGCATCCCAACGCGATCAAGACGGCGTGTCCAGCGAGAGACTCCGGAATGAAGGCGACGGTGTGAAGTCGATTCCCTTTGGGGCTGGTGAGCCAACGGGCGACGGCGAGGGCTCGCTCGAAGGAGGTGCCTCGTCCAAGGATTTCCCCTTCGGCGGACGGGATCGATTGGCCAGCCCGTTTGAACTCCAAGACGACCAAGGGGCGTTCCAAGCCCCCCCCTTTGGAGGCGAGGCTTTCGAGGGTGCTTAGCAAGCGAGCTTCCCGCTGCGGATTCAGAGGAAGTTCGACAGGAATGACTGTGGCAGTCCGACTGGCGGGAGCTTTCACTGGCCCCGCGCCGTCATCGGCCTGTATCCCCAGACCAACGGCCCCGAGGGTGAAAGCCCAAAAAAGGAGGAGAAGGAGGATTCGCGTCATGTCTGTCCCAAATGTCGGTTGGAGCCGAGGTTCGGAGTGGATTCGAAAGTGGAGGTTCTAAGTTAGTTTAGGCGCTGGGAGGGGAGAAGATGAGGGGGGAACCACGGAAGAGACGGAATACACGGTAGGGGAAAAGCGCTTGGGGGGATGTGTGCTAGGGCGCCAAAGCGGTGTCCGACGGGGACGAGCCCCAGTCGGACAAGAAGCAAATCAGAGAACGAAACTTGCGCAAACCTAAATCTTCACAACACCAACTTTTTGACAGTCCAAAGCCTAAAGTCGAAAGCCTTTTTGCCAAATTTATCCAAAATATAAGTTTTCTTCCGAACCCAACCTACGATACCATAGTCTGATGCTGCACACGGCCGACGAGGCGGTGTATGTTCAAGTGTTGCTTGAAAATAGCAGCAAACAGTTTTTTAGTTTCTTGGAATCTCTCAAAGTGCGTCTTACGACGACGGGAGGATGTCATGCGTCAAGTGAATGTTGCTCAACGATGTGCCAATGTCTTCGCAGTAGTGCGAAATTGCGCGTTTGTAGCAGTGGTCGACGCGGTCCGTCTGTCGCGGATTCTACATACGCACATAACAGGTACCACGAGTAAATCGAGCTGGGGCAAGTACCCGGAGATTTACTCGGAGTCTGAATCGGGAGGATCGGGATGGCTGAGGTCATTTGGGTTGCAGATGCAACCCGTGATGCAGCCCGTTCCACGTCCAGTCCAGCCCGACCGCTCTAGATAGAGCAGACTCCGGTTCTTGGCGCCTGTCGTCGGCGGCAAGTCCCTTTATGTACCTAGACGATAGTCGAGAGAGATATCAGCAGTTCGTCGAGCGATTTTCACCGTCGTTCCCCTTGGGAACCGAGTGACGCCGCCGAAACCCGTTCCCCTGCGTGAGGGGCCTTTCCGAATCGATGCGACCACCAGCGCTGGGCTTGTGGGAACATTGCAACGACTCGTGAAATCGCTTCGAACCGGTGGGAAAGCGAGATCGCTGTTTACCTCTCTCTGACGTCCGATTCACCGACCTGGGGAACCTAGCGTTCCGAACCGCGTTGCGGCGCGTCAGGTTCAACAGAGAGATTCCATAAAGATGCCTATTGCAGAATGTGATTTTGAACTCGATAGAACAACGGCTTCGGTTCGTGATTTGGTAGAGGCTGCACAGTGTGGTGATCGCGATGCCATGGACCAGCTCTACTGCCGGTTCCAACAGCATGTTCTCAACATCGCTTACAAGCGATTGGGGAACTGGGACGAAGCGCAGGAGTTGAGCCAGGATGTGTTCATTCAAGCGTTTCGACGGATCGATCAGCTTCAAACGCCGGAAGCGTTCGCGGGTTGGTTGCGCCAGATCGTCCATCGGATGGCGATCAACCGCTTGACCCGCCGTCCCAAGCCGACGGCGGTCGATCAAGAGGTGTTGGAAGCGACCCTCAGCGATGCGAGCGAACCGATCGACGCGGTCCTCAGCAACGAGCGAACGACCCAAGTTCACTTGGGTCTCGAACGCTTGGGGGACCTCGACCGAGCAACGTTGGTCGCGTTCTATTTGGATGGGCAAAGCTTGCTCCAAATGGCCGACACGTTCGACGCTCCGGTCGGAACGATCAAACGCCGATTGCACACCGCAAGAAAGCGCTTGGCCAAAGAATGCGGAATGCTCCTCGGAGCATGAGCATCGTTAGCGGTAAAGCATGACCATCGTTAGCGGTAAAGGGGGAGGACGCAAAGCGTCCTCCCCCATCACAACCCGACGCGTTAGCGAGGGACAGCGTCGCGAGTGCACGTAGCCCCTCGTTTTACTTGTGCTCGTGCTCGAATCTCGAGTACCGCTGCGCTGAGTACGAAATTATTGTGTTTCGAGATGCGAGTTAGGCTTATGTTACTAGCACTTCTACCCCTCACCCCCAGCCCCTCTCCCCTAAAAGG
>CAYMXM010000206.1:0-8289 GCA_964394065.1 uncultured Pirellula sp.
GCGCGTCGAGCACTTACGAATCTAGTCGACCTCGCGATCGAAGAGGAAGTCGCGTTCGTCGTTATCGCAGGGGATATCTACGACGGTGATTGGCGAAGCGTCAATACCGGCCTCTTCTTCGTCGGCCAAGCCAACCGGCTCCATGAAGCTGGCATCCCCCTCTTCCTCATCGCGGGGAATCATGATGCCGCCAATAAGATGACGAAGTCGCTACTCCTCCCCGAAAGCACTACCTTCTTTTCTAGCAGTCGGCCGGAGACGGTCGAATTGGAGGATTGGAACGTAGCGATCCACGGCCAAAGCTTCGCTACCGCCGCAGTGACCGCCGATCTTTCTGCGAAGTATCCCAAAGCAGTTCCCGGTCGTTTCAATCTAGGAATACTCCATACATGTGCAACGGGGAAAGAGGGGCACGCTTCCTATGCTCCTTGTACGATCGAAGGATTGCGACAGAAGGAATACGACTATTGGGCGTTAGGGCATATTCACCTGCGTGAAACCCTTTGCGAATCCCCCTATGTCGCGTTCAGTGGGAATCTGCAGGGGAGGCATATTCGGGAATCAGGGGCGAAAGGGCTTCTTCTGGTTACGGTCGATCAAGATGCAATCCAGTCGGTCGAGTTCCGTGCAGTGGACGTTCTCCGGTGGGAACAGGTAAGGGTGAACCTCTCGGGTGCAACGACCTTCGAGGAGGCCCTCGATCGACTGAGGACTGCGCTAGAACAAGCGGTCGATGCGAGCGAAGGTCGTCCCCTCGCTGCACGGGTCAGCTACATCGGGGCAAGCGCGCTTCACGATACGTTGCAGGCGAAACGTGCCTCTCTCGTGGACGAGACGAGGTCGGTCGGAAACTCGTTGCGATCAGGGGGAGTTTGGATCGAGAAAGTCCAATTGAAGACGAGCCCTCTTCAAACTTCTTCCGGAGAGGAGGGGATCGCCGACAGCGCGCTGGCGGAACTGATCGATTTGTTCGATCAACTTCGACCTGAACCGGAGTTGATCGAAACTTTTGGAGCGGACTGTTTAGGAAGGCTTCCGGCAGATTTGAAAGAGGAACTCGTTGCGGCCGATCCCGAATGGATCCAAGGGGTCATCACCGAAGCGCGCTCCCGATTGATTGGGAGTCTTCGGAATGAGGAGGTGGGATCTTGAGAATCACCTCTCTTGATTGGATCGCATTCGGACCCTTCACCAATTCCAGATTGGAACTCGGAGAGGCTCCCGCCGGTTTGCAAATCATCTTCGGTCCTAACGAGGCGGGAAAGAGTTCGTCGTTGCGAGGCATCGCCGATTTGCTCTTCGGGTTTCATGCGAGGACCGACGACGACTTCATTCACCCCTACAACAAACTTCGACTGGGAGCGACGTTGCTGCACAGCGATGGATCGATTCTGAAATTCGTACGTCGCAAAGGAACGCAGAATACTCTTCGGGATGAAACGGACAGCGAGCCGATTGCAGATTCCGCGTTGAAACCGTTCCTCGGGAACGTCGATCGGGCGATGTTTACCACGATGTTCGGCATCGATCATGAACGACTGCGTTCCGGCGGAGAAGATCTGGTGCGAGGAGGTGGTCAAATCGGAGAAGCCCTTTTCGCAAGCGCCTCGGGAATGTCAGCCCTCCGATCGGTAAAGGCTCGATTGGCCGACTCACTGCAGACTCTCTATAAAGCGCGCGGTCCCGCTGGGACGCTGGGGTTAAAAGTAAATGCGTTGAAGGAGGCTCGCGATGCGCGAAAGCGATCCCTCAAATCATCCGATGACTGGGAGCAAGGGAAAAAGCGGATGGACGAAGCCGCTACCCGACGGAATGAACTAGATCGATTGATTCGCGATAAGAAGACCGAGTTGCAACACAAGAAGAGGTTGCTTCAATCGATTCCCATCGTCGCCCAATGGAAAGGGGAGCATGAAAAATGGTCCACCCTTCAACACACGCCACTTTTGGATGAAGATTTTGGTAAGAGAGCTCAACAACTCTTGAGTGATTGGCGCCATTGGAATCGAGCCCTCGAACAACTGCGACAAGGAGCGGATAGGACGAAGGAGCGACTGGATAGAATCCCGATCGATTTTCCCATCCTAGAGTGTCGCCAGCAGATTGAATCTTTGACGCAGAATCTCGGCACCTATCAGAAATTCCAGCAGGATATTCCTCGCGTTCAAGGGATGCAAAACAATGAACTCCACGGGATCCGGGAGGTCCTGCGGGAAATAGGGCGTTCTCCCGAGAACGTGGACATCCCTTTGTTTCTTTCCATCCAAGCGAGACTACCCAACATCCAAGAGCTTGGGACCCAACGGGACGGTTTTGCAGAACGGTTGCGGGGGAGCCGATCCGAAGTCGAAAAGCTGCAAAAGCAAATCGCCTCCGCTCAGCAAAAGCTTGACTCGGAAAGCCTCCCACTGGATACCCGTTTGTTGCGCAATAAACTGCGACAGTTGCAGCGGCTCGGTGATCTCGATTCTCAACGCCAACAAGCAAGAGAAGAAGTCGCACAGGCCGAACGAACCTTGCGCACGTTCGCGACTGAGCTTCTCCCTTGGAAAGGGGATATCGAAAGCTTATTGCAATCGAACATACCGACCAGCTTCGATATCGATCGGATGGAAGAATCGTTGCACGAACTAGAGAGCGAACGGAAACGATTGGAATCCAAGCTCCGGGATTCCCGATCCGAAGAAGAAGACCATCGTCGCGAACTGGCGGTACTGGAGGCCGTTCAAGCCGTTCCAACGCTCGAACAGCTCGCCAAGGCGCGCGCGATGCGAGATACAGGATGGTCCCTTGTTCGCCAGGAGTGGCTGGAGGGAGGGGCCGATCCGGATCAGGTGCAACAGTTTGTTCAAGACGAATCTTCGGCATCAAGCTTGGCAAACGCTATGGAAGAGAGCATCGCAAATGCGGATCAGATCGCCGACAGGATTTACAGCGATGCAGAAAGAGTCGCGACCAAAGCGAGGCTTCAGATCGAACTGGAGGAGAACGCGCGACAGCAACAAGGAATTGAAAAGGAGCTTGAGTCTCTTAGGGAATCGCTGGCTGCTTGGCAAACAGAATGGGAACTCCTGTGGGTTGCGATGGGGTGCAAACCGAAAACTCCTAAAGAGATGCGCAACTGGCTTCAGCGGTTTCAAGAACTGCGGCGTCAGGCTCGAAGCCTAGCCGATGCGCGACAGAAACTTTTGGAACTCGAATCTTCCTATCGGAATCACCAGTCGGAGTTGATCGAATTGTTGACTCCGTTTTCTCCTTCCCTTCACGAGGGAGCCGAGTTGGCCGATTGGATTGCGATGGGAGTGGAGATTGAGGAAGAGCATCGCAATCGCGAGGAAAAGCGAAAGCAGCTTCAAGAGGCATTGGAACAAGATAGGTCCTCGTTAGAACAATCCCAAATCCATTGGAAGGTGAGTCAATCGGATTGGGACGCATGGGAGCGAAGCTGGCATAGCGAGATGAAAGCCTTGGGGTTGGACCAAGACACCTCCCCGGTCGTGGCCCATCAGTTTCTGCAAAAGGTCTCCAAGCTCCTAAACCACCATAAAGAGGGGGAAGGGTTTCGACAGCGGATACATGGGATGCAGCGGGATGCCAAGCTGTTTCTCGATGCATTGAATTCGGTGTCAGAACGTTTCTTCGACGATGTTTCGGAGCTAACACCGGAGGATCGGCTCTCGATGCTGACGCGTCAACTGCGAGAAGCGGAGCAAGCGCAATCCGACCGAAAGGGATGCGAAGAGGAGTCGAGGAGGCTTCAGCAAGAGATCGAGGAGGCGAAGCAGAAGGTCGCGGAGCTCCAGGGGGATCTCGACTATCTCCTCCAAATCTCACAGCAGAGGGAATACGAGGAGTTGTCGGTCGCTGCGGAACAATCGATGAAACGCCGTCAGGCTGAACAAGCCCTCCAGGGGTATGAAAAGAGCTTGTGTGCGGCAGCGGGAACCAATCAGTTCCTTCCCTTTACCGAGGAGGTGCAAAACGCGGCGGAGCATCAAGATCAGCTGAACCCTGAAATTGAGTATTTGGAGAAGGAGATCGCTCGCATGGAGGAGGAGCGGGACTCCAAGCAAGCGGAATACTACGATGCCAAGAGTCAGTTAGATCGGTTGGTCGAACAAGACGATGCGCTCACCCATTCGTTGGAGAGCGAATCGATCGCAGCATCGATCGAAGAAGATTTTCGGGAGTTACTTATTTTGCGCCTTTGCGACGATGTTCTCACCCGAGGGATCGATCGGTATCAAGACAAGAACCAAGCCCCGATTCTGGCCGCTGCAAGTAAATATTTTTCGGAGATGACTCTCCATGCGTTTCGGGGATTGCGCGCGGAATGGAACGATGCCGGACAAGCGGTCATCGCAGGGATTCGCGCCGATGGTAGCGAATTGCACGTCGAGCAGATGAGCGATGGGACTTGTGACCAGCTTTATTTGGCGCTTCGTTTAGCCAGTTTGGACGGATGGTTGGAGAACCACGAACCGATTCCGTTTATTGTCGACGACATCTTGGTCCACTTCGACGACGAACGTTCGAAAGCAACCCTTCAAGTATTGGCGAAGCTCTCCGAAAGAACGCAAACCATTTTCTTCACGCATCACCAACACTTGGTCGATCTCGCGAAAGAAACCATTCCAAGCAACTTGGTCTTCGTCCACGAGCTCTGTGGCGACTAACGTGGCCCGGGCGTCCCGCCCGGAGGAGGACACTTGCTGTCCGACCGGGGCTCGTCCCCGTCGGACACCGCTTTGGCGCCCTAGCGCGCACCGCGCATTAAGAATCTGCTCCCCTCGCCCCGCTTCGGGGCGAGGGGAGCGGAAATCTAAAGCGCGGCGCGTGTTAGGACGCTAAAGCGGTGTCCGACGGGGACAAGAATGTTGCGCATCCGGTGTGTTGCGCGGTCAAAGGGCTCGCAAAGTTTAAAGAGATGGCGTGGCAAGGGGCCTTGGGGGAATTCGCCATTGATGTTTCGACCGCTTCACACACCCTACACCGATCCCTCGCTTACGCCACGGGTTGTGATTTCGGGCCTCGCTTACGCGTCGGCCAAACATCCCATGCCACAACACCCAGGCCACGACTACGATCGATTGGTGCTGGGTAACTTATCGATAACCTGTTCCGGAATCGTTGTCGCTTCCGATTCAACGGGGTCCAATAGTTTCAAAGGTCCGTCCGCGGATTGAAGAATATCGGGAGAGAAATCCTCGTCCTTCATTTCCTCGTTGACGGAGAACCAGTGGATATGTCCCTCCAGCTCTTCGTTGTACTCCACGAGTTTCTCATCGATCGTTTCTTTCCGGGCAGCAACATGCTCGATATGAACAGGAACGGAAACTCCGTTGACTTCCCCCCATCGGTAGAACTCACCACTACCGGGAAATTTTCTTGTCTCCCCATTGATCTTTACCTCCGAATCGTTGGAGGTAAAAACACAGGTCAAGGTTTCAGGATGGACGACCCATCGAAAGGTAGAAACGCCGTTGTGCTCAGCCGATTCATATTCATGTGCGTGATAGATATGAATCGTCTGGCTCTTGGAGGGAGCGACACGAGCGTTCGGTAGATCGAGCGTATCGACCAACTTTCGATACCGTTCAAACCCCGCAGGGCTTACAAGATCGACCCGAGCAAAGCCAAAGCCAACCAAGCGGAGGTCGACCACCTTGGCATGTTTCACTCCTTTCAGAAAGTTAGAGGGAATGCCTCGCAATTCCTTGTTGGGAGCACTAGGAAAATCACTGGTACGTTGGTACAGCTTACCGTTCTGGTAGGAATAGAAAGAGTAACTCTCCGCTTCCTTTTCATCACCCTCTACCTTGTTCCGTAGGACGGTCCGCTCAAGGAATAAGAACCTCTCTTTCTCTAAATCGACACGAGCGCGGACGAAGGACGTGGCGGAGGAGCCCAACTCGGGTGTCTTCTCCTGGGAGAATTTTCTGACCATCAGCCAATCATAGGACCGAATGGCATCCGAATTAGCTCGCATGCCCTTCAGGTACGAACGGGCCTCATCTCCATTGGAGACCGTCTGAGACGCATCCTTTTCATCACCCTCCCGCTGCGCCAGCAACTCCCGTACAGGCAATTGCTGCTCCACCTGGCCTCCCTCGGTCGTGAGGATTGCGGTGATCATTTCGGGTAACTTCGCATCCGGTTGTGAATTCTTGTCTTGCTTCCACTCGAAATCGACTCGATACACTCCGTTGGCAAGCTCTTGAACATCCGCATCCAAATTCCCGGAATCGACCGAGAAGCGGGCCTGTAGATCGGTTCCACGGGGCTTCTTATCCTTCGATTCGGGGAAGACATCCGGATAGACGCGCATAAAAGCTTTCGCAACGAACTTCGAATCCTTGTTCGTAAATCGGACGACTCCAGGGGTGACATCCGCGATGGGACGGGACTCGATGATGAGCCGTATAGAAGTGGTTCGTTTCGATTTTTCATCCGTCACCGTCACGACTCCCACGAGGGTTTTGTCGTATCCTTGCTCCTTCCGATAGTCGCAAATCAAAAAGTGCGCGTCTCCTCGCTTTACGACTCGACAGGTCATCCCTTGCAGATCGGAGTCCACCTTCGTGCGAAGGTCTCGAATCTCCATCGGGCTGGTGATCAGCATCGGGACTTCAAGGTGAACTAGATTCGTTCCCTTAGGAGCTGGAGAGACAAACTCTCTCACATTGGCGAAACTGAGCATGGAGGAGATTTGGAAGCGGAAACTTATTTGTACTAGATCTTCTTCGACATCAGGAGATCTCACGCTAGCCCCTCCAGCAATGGCCGCTTCTCTCCAGTCTTTCGGCACGTCGATCGTGATCTCGAATCTTGCATGCCCTTGGGCCGGGATTGTCTTATCCAACGCGACAACCCGTTTGAAAGGGAAGTGAGCTTTCAGTTCAGGAATGGGAATATCCACACTCTCCGGATTCCATAGCAAAAACTGAAGGGTCTGTTGGGTTCCACTCGGTAGAGCCCCAAAATCTAAGTGAGCTTGCCGCTGACCAAGAAGGTCCTTGTGAATCGACGCTTCCAATACCTTAGGTTCCGAAGACTTTTCAACGGCGAAACCGAAGCCTGATAACGCCACCAGAATCAAACCACCGAAAAGCAAACTGCGAATGTTGGACATCGCAAAGCCTCTACAAAAAGAAAGACGTGGAGTAGGTGACTTCTCTCCACTGCGGGAGCAAGGTTGAGAGGAGATCGGTAAGGTCGGCTTAAACCGCACAAACAGACCGATAGGTGGAAGCGTATCGCATACCGAAGGTGCCGGTCAAGCGGTGTCCGACGGGGACGAGCCCCGGTCGGACAAGAATCGCTCAATTCCTCAGTAGCCGCAGGGTGTGTGAAGCGGTCGTGTTCCCTCACCCGAACAACTCTCGAATCGGTACTTGAAAACCGTCGACGACTTCACCGAGGTCTAGGATGGCGGGTTCGTGCAAGATGACGATGTCGCTGAGGGAACGGTATTGGGTTACCGTCCGTTTGCTGGGATCGACGACGAGCACGATCGATGTTCCCGCTTCCAACCACTCCATCGCTTTCTCCGCGACCTCGGAATAGGTATCGCGAGGGGAAACGACTTCGACGGCCAATGCGGGGGCTTCGGGGCGGTAACCCTTCACCTCTCCCATTGCATCAAGCCTTGCCTGGGTGACGAATGCGACATCGGGTGCGCGAACCGTATCGGGGTTGGAAGCGATTTTAAATCCCGTTTCTGCCAAGTAGACGGCCCCCAAGCCGTGAGTCTCTACGAACTGGGCAAGTCGCCAGCTCAATCGCATTCCAACACGTCCATGCTCGTCACCCGCAGGGGTCATTCTTCTCAACTCCCCTTTTATCAACTCATACCGAAACCCATCCTCGGGGCGTTGGAACAATTCGTTAGCAGTCAATGGTGGTACCGTGGCACTCATCTTCCAAAAGTCTCCGTCGCTAGGAACGACCCATTCTAAGCTGGAGATAGGAGTTGATAAAGCGCGTACCTCGCCGCGCAGCGGCGGAGGGAGGACTTGGCCAACGTTCCTAGCGATTCTACCCCTCACCCCCAGTCTGGCCTGACGCATCGGCGCGAATATAAGATGTTTGGGCTGTTTGGCCGACGCGTAAGCGAGGCCCGAAAATCACAACCCGTGGCGTAAGCGAGGGATAGCGCTGGCAACCAGGCATCCACCCAAGGTCTCACAGCACGCCCTTCGTGCCTCAGGGGCGTGCCATCCGGCGCCTTAGATGTTCCCGACAAGGGCTACGTTCACTCGCGACGCTATCCCTCGCTAACGCCACGGG
>CAYMXM010000207.1:0-6529 GCA_964394065.1 uncultured Pirellula sp.
GGGGAGTGTATACTAGTTCACTGAGCGTTTGCTCCCCCGCCAGCCTTTCCCTCCCAAAGTTCTGCAGCTCATTTGATGCATTCTTTACGTTGTCCCCCTTTATCACGCGCAGACTGGATCTGTTTCGCCAGGATCGCTGTCGCGTTATTGGCGTTGCTGGGACCTGGCTTTTCTTCCCGGGCTACCGAGCCAAATGTTGAATACGTCCCAAAGTTTGAGATGGACATTCAGCCGATCCTCACCGCCAGCGGTTGCAACTCTGGGCCTTGCCACGGGAAGGCGCGTGGACAAAACGGGTTCGAACTCTCCCTCTTCGGATTCGACTCCGGAATGGATTTCGACTCCATCGTAAAAAATGCTCGGGGGAGACGAATCAATCCCTCCGCCCCTGCCGAGAGCTTGATCCTGACCAAAGCCTCCGGGCGCGAACCCCACGGGGGAGGGATCCGGCTCGTGGAGGGGGACGAGGCGTACCTGACGATCGTGAACTGGATTCGAAACGGAATGCCACGGGTTTCCGAGTCGGACCCAACCCTCGTCAGGATCGAGTTCCATCCCGATCCTACCACGCTCTCCCCCAAGCAAGAGTTCAAGCTCGCGGTCGTCGCCACCTATTCGGACGGGAAGTCCAAAGAGGTCACCAACGTCTCGGCATTTCAATCGAGCGATCCGGGGATTGTCAAAGTGGATGCTGGGAAGCTGACCGCCGGAGAGCATGTCGGTGAAGCGACGATCATGGCTCGCTTTATGGGGCAGATCGCCACCTGGAGCACGGCCGTCCTCAAAGAAAGATTGATCCCCGAAGCTCACTTCGCGGAGCTACCTCGACTCCACTGGATCGATGAGCTGGTCTTTCAAAAACTTCAATCGCTCGATGTCCTCCCCAGCCCCCCTGCAGATGAAACGACCTACCTGCGGCGTCTCTATCTGGATGCGATCGGACGACTTCCTACTCCTGAAGAGGTCGAAACCTTTTTGGCGGACACCGAGCCAGACAAACGTTCTCGATGGATCGACCACGTCCTCGATCAACCCGAGTATGCAGACTTCTGGGCCAACAAATGGGCTGATCTTCTCCGACCGAATCCCTACCGGGTCGGGATCAAAGCGACCTATAGCCTCGACCTTTGGCTTCGGGAATCCTTCCGTGAAAACAAACCTCACGATCAGTTCGTCCGAGAGCTGATCACCGCGCAAGGAAGCACTTGGCACCAAGGAGCGACCACTTTCTATCGGGATCGTCGCGAACCGGACGAGATTACCAGTGTCGTAAGTCAGTTGTTTCTCGGCGTTCGGCTGGAGTGTGCCAAATGCCATCAACATCCCTTCGAGGTCTACGGGCAATCGGACTTCTATGGTCTCGCCTCCTTCTTCGCCAAGCTTGGACGAAAAGGTGTCGGTTTATCGACGCCGATCTCGGGAGGCGAAGAGATTCTCTTCGCGCGAGATTCTGGTGTTGTCAATCACCCCTTGACGAAACAACCACTTGCACCGAAGCCGTTGTTGGGAGAGGCACTTGAGATACCTGCTGGCGAGGATCCGCGCGTCGCGCTCGCGGATTGGATGACCTCCCCGGAGAATCCCTATTTTGCGAAAGCTGCAGCGAATCGCGTCTGGGGAGAGGTGATGGGGCTGGGAATCGTAGACCCGATAGACGATTTCCGCGCAACGAATCCACCGAGCAACCCTGAGCTGCTGGAGAAACTAGCTTCTTTTTACGCCGAACAAGGTTTTGATACGAAGAAGCTCCTCAAGGCGATCTTCTCCAGTTACACCTATGGAGTTTCCTCCCTTCCGAACGAGAGCAACGCGTTTGACTATCGAAACTTCGCTCGTCACTATCGTCGCCGTATGCGTGCGGAGGTACTGGCAGACGCGGTCTCGGATGCGACTGGGGTTCCGACCGATTTTTCGGGGGTTCCCTATGGTACTCGAGCGATGCAACTTTGGACGTACCGCGTTGGCTCTGAGTTTCTAGATGCTTTTAGTCGCCCCGATGCGAATCAAGATCCACCTTGTGAGCGAATCGGGGACACGACGATGTCGCAAGCGCTCCATTTGATGAACTCCCAATCCATACAGGTCCGCTTGGCATCGAATGAGGGGAACGTTGCGAAGTGGGCTGAAGAGTCGGTTCCGGAAGGGGTGGTTCGTGCGATTTATTTGCAGCTTTATTCCCGTTTGCCGACCGAGCAAGAAATAGAGCTCCTCGTGAACGAACGGAAAGAGCAACCCAATCAACGCCAATGGGTTGAGGATATGGTCTGGTCCATGATCAATTCCCCCGAGTTTTCATTTATCGATTGAGGAGCAAATCCATGGAACGGCGCACATACTTGAAGCTTGGGTTGGCTGGATTGGCAGGGGGGAGTTTTCTGGACTTGCTCGCGCTTCGAAGAGCTTCCGCGAGCGATCCGAACAGCAGTACCGCTGCGAGTTCCAAGCCTCCCTGCAGCTGCATTCTCATTTGGATGGATGGTGGGCCAACGCACTTTGAAACCTTTGATCCGAAGCCTGAGGCGCCGGCGGAGATTCGGGGAGATTTTGCTCCGATCAACACCAATGTTCCGGGGATCCAGATCTGCGAGCATATGCCGAAGCTCGCATCGATCGCCGACAAGTACGCGATCATTCGCTCGGTATGTCACAATCAGGGGAATCATGGAGCTGGGAATCACTACATGATGACCGGCGCACCTCCGCGCATCCCGGTAGGGTGCGGTTCCTATGTCAGCTTCCACCCGAGTCTCGGTTCCGTGACCGCCTATGAACGGAGCGCGCCGCACGGGCTCCCCTCCTACTTCACGCTGCCGACGATGTCCCGCTCGGGTGGACCGAACTTCCTCGGCGCGAAGTACGCACCCTTTATCGTTTCCAGCGATCCGAATGCAAAGAATTTTCGCGTGCGCGATGTGGAACTTCCCCGGGGGATCCCCGAAGAGCGTTTCCATGCACGCCGCGATTTGAGAAAAGTCGTCGATCAGATGAAGCGATTCGAGTTCGCTCAAACGACCGATCCGGTTGTTGCCTACGACGACAACTATGCTCAGGGGTATGAGTTGGTTCAAACACCAGAGGCGCAGAAAGCGTTCGACATCGAAAGCGAACCGGATGTGATTCGTGAAGCCTATGGGCGCAATTCCTTTGGGCAACGCGCGCTGTTGGCCCGACGCCTCGTCGAGGCGGGAGTCCCTTTTGTGACTCTCTACGATGGAGGCTGGGACCATCACGCCGATCTCTTTGGATCGTTAGCGAATCGGCTTCCCTCCTGGGATCAAACGGTAGCAGCTTTGATCAACGACCTAGACCAACGTGGCTTGCTAGAGACGACGATGGTGATTGCGTTAGGGGAATTTGGACGAACTCCCAAGATCAGTACCTTGGCCGGCCAATCGAAGCCGGGTCGGGACCATTGGGCCAACGCGATGTCGATTCTCTTCGCAGGGGGAGGTAGTCGTGGCGGGCAGGTGATCGGTGCGACCGACCGACAAGGCTTCGCGCCGATCGAGCGGGTTCTTTCTCCTGAAAACTATGTTTCCACCGTCTACCGAAAGCTTGGAATCGATCCGAACAAGATATACTACACCCCCGCAGGACGTCCTGCCCACTTAGTAAGCGACGCAACCCCTATCACCGAGTTGATGTAACTTGTCTGACTATCGATCCAACACGCCCGAGCTGAATCCTTATCAATCGCCTCCCTCTTATGAAATGCCCCCTCGACTTCCCGATTTGGGAGATGAGAATGGCCCCACGGGACTAGGGGGATGGTTGATACTCGTTGGATTTGGATTGGTCATGAGCCCCATCGCGCTCTTGGCGTTTGTGGCGGTAACCTTTTTACCTCTATTTCAAGATGGAACTTGGGAAGCTTTGACGACCCCAGAGTCCGAGCATTACAACCCATTTTTCGGGCCAGTGGCCACTTTCGAACTCGCCGTCAACTTTGGGTTTATCGTTGCTTACACCGGTTTGTGCGTTCTCTTTTTCACGAAGTCTCGGTTCTTTCCTATCGCCTATATCGTAGTTGTCGTCAGCAACTTGACCTTCCTCATCGCAGATGCTTGGTTGACTACATTTGTGATACCCGACCAACCGATGCTAGATCCCGATACGATGCGAGGAATCGCTCGCTCCGCCATCGGAGTCGGCATTTGGGTCCCCTACATGTTGCATTCGAAACGGGTTAAGAACACGTTTGTTAGGTAGGCTGTAAGGCTTAAGGTGTAAGGCTTAAGGTAAGAGAGGCCGCTGCGCGGCGAGTGGTTTTGTGGCCCGGGCGTCTCGCCCGAAGCGGCGCCCTATCACAACCCGTGGCGTAAGCGAGGGACAGCGCTGGCAACCAGGCTTCCAATCCAAAGTCTCACTGCACGCCCTTCGTGCTTCAGGGGCGTGCCATCCGGCACCTGACATTCCCAACAAGGGGTAACGTTCACTCGCGACGCTGTCCCTCGCTTACGCCACGGGTTGTGATTTTTGGGACGCGCTTCCGCGTCGGCCAAACAGCTCAAAACCTTCATCAAGTCACTCTCCCCTTCCGGATCGCGACTGGCAAGGCTGCGATGGGGAAGATGATTCCGATGGCGAAGAAACCGAAAATCGCGAAGCGAATTGGAGCCTCACGCAACAACACGAAGCTCCCTTTCGATGGATCGATGGCCCCCCCTAACAACACAATTGCTATTGCGATGGTCAGTATCCCCAGGGCCGCTTTGGGGGATAGCAATCCCATTCGGGTTGCTTGTTGATACTTCCATAAGGTGATTCCCAAGCCAGTAGACAAGGCCACCAGCTGGAACCACGGAATGAGGTCCGATCTGACATGCGAAAGAATGGAAGATATCCCCCCAAGGAAAACGCACGCAACAAGAAACCATAGCACACCTCCCTTGGTGTAAGCGATGACGGTTCCGTTCGCCATCGCAATCCAGTTCCCCAGAGCAAGGACGATGAAAAAGACCCACACGGAGTCTCCAGGTTTTGGAACTCCTCCTTGCCAATAGAGGATTGCCAAGAAGGATCCTTGAAGGAACATGAAAGTCAAAAGGGCTGTCCCGACGATGGCCAATATCGACTTCAAGATCGCGATCCCAAAAGCTTGATCAGGAACGGGTAACGCAGAGCGAAACGGTCCTAGATTTGCGTGCTCCAACCAAGCGTTACTTCCTGCATTCTCAGAAAGAGCGTCATGAGCCGGTCGAAGAAATGGAAGAAAGATCCCTAGTAATCCGAGGAGGAAACCGTTAAGACCCAACATCGCAGATGGAAAATCCAAATTTCTTCGCCAAAAATTCGACGTAGAGCCGTTGATGATGAATCCAGCTATTCCAAATTGCAAGATCCCTAAAAGACCGAAGAAGAGGAACGGGAAGTAAACCCTCCATCTCGAAGTCCACTCGAACCAAAAATTGGCTTTCGATGTTGTGGTCGTTCGGAGTTGAAACGTAGGAATCCATTCGATTAGAGACGAAAGCCATTTCTTGACTCTCTCGTCCCGAAAAGGCTCTCGGCCGCAGCGTTCCGACTGGAGGTTCCAGTACCCGATGAAGCCCCCAGCCACAAAGAGAACCAACCCGATAACTTGGTCTCGCTGGATCATCTCTTGCGGCATCAACCCCAGATCTTCTTGTGGATCGAGTGACCTCATCGGAAGTGTCCTCATTGCAATCCAACCCACAAACACCATCACTGCGAGGATGAGTTTGAGCATCAGGGTAGGAGTTGGTTTGTTGGGATTGCCAAACGTAAAGAAAACGCCAAACAACCCCAACGAGCAGGCCAATCCATGCGCGACGGAGCAGGGGTTTTGAAAGAAGAGCCAATTCCAGAGGATGATCGTAGCCCCCACCTCGATCACGAGGAGGGTGGCTCCACCGAGGTAATGGCTCAAAGTTAAAAAGCGATTGGATACAGGCTTGAGGTAATAACGTGAGTCGTCCCCTAGACAAACCCACATGGTGATTGCCGATAGGGAACAGATGAAGAACAGCATGATGGACAGAGATAATTCTCGAAACATTTTGACTTCAAAGGTATGTTCTGACCCTCCGTAAATCGCTGGAATCGCTAATAGACATGCTGTAACTGCAAAAACCATGCAAACCACCGAGAGGGTTTGCCCCCCTATCTTGGTCCCGAAATGCTCCCAAGCCATCGCTTTAAGAATCGCTTTCATCATGCTACTTTCCCCTGTTTAAAGTTTCGTTAGAACTCAATTGCCCCTCCTCAATGTAGAACGGAATTTATTCCGTTAAACAACGTTTCCAATCAAAGCCCCTACCAACGCAGTGAGCCTTTCTCCCCTATTCATGGCACTCCAAGCCTCCCGCTTACGGCGAGAGGCTCTCGCTCCATTCTGGGCCTTGGGCGGCCCTGAGTTGGAGGCGGGTAATACGCGCATTGAAGCAGGAGTTGGAGGCGTTGTTTAACGGAATGAATTCCGTTCTACATTGGCCCCTACCAACGTAATGAGCCTCTCCCCTATTCATGGCACTCCAAGCCTCCCGCTTACGGCGAGAGGCTCTCGCTC
>CAYMXM010000207.1:6629-8249 GCA_964394065.1 uncultured Pirellula sp.
CATTGAAGCAGGAGTTGGAGGCGTTGTTTAACGGAATGAATTCCGTTCTACATTGCCTCCCGCCGCTTACCTTGAAGTTTGCTCAGCAGATCCCTGCATCGCACTCATCGTAAAAATCTCATCGAGATTCGGATTCAAATCTTCGACGATCGTTGCATTGGACTCCGCGACTGCTGCGCGAACTTCTCCTGCTTCTCCACGAACGACATAAGTCCACTCCGCTCCACCTAGATGCGTTCCCAAGCTTCCCAGGATGAGAGGAGCTCTCTTTCCCTCCAAGGTCCCTGGCTCGAAGCGAAGAGTGATTTTTCGGAACGCATCCTTCAACGATTCCAAAGGACCATCGACGACGATTCGCCCTTCGTGAAGGATGGAGACATAGTCCGCAACGCGATCAACTTCATCGAGCAAATGAGATGAGAAAAGAACGGTTCGACCCTCGTTCGCGATCGTTCGGATGATCGCTCCGAGTATGTCCTTGCGCACCAACGGATCGAGCCCCGAGGATGGCTCATCGAGAATGAGAAATTCCGGACGATAGGCGAGAGCCAGGAGAAGGCACATTCGGGCCCGTTGCCCCCGCGACAAGTGCTTCACCCGACTCTGCACGTCGAGTGCAAACATCTCTTGCAATTCCGTAGCAAAACTTCGATCCCAAGTGGGATAAAAGGCGGATGTGTACCCCATCAGATCCTTAACGGTCATCCAGTTGGGAATATCTCGATTCTCCGACATATAGCCGATTCGTTTGAGGACTTCCACGGGATGGGCGACAGGATCGAGATCAAAGACCCGAACGATTCCTTCTTGCGCGTAGTGGCTCCCAAGGAGATGCTTGATCAAGGTCGTCTTCCCCGCCCCGTTGGCCCCGACGAGGCCGTAGACGCTCCCAGTTGGGATCGCTAGGGAAACATGATCGAGCGCTTTCTTCTTACCAAATCGCCGGCTTAAGTCTTGGACATAAGCGACGGTGGAGTTTTTGTTGCTTGTGTTGATGGAGAGCATAGCAAGCCTCTTGTCAGAAACAGTTAACGGGCCGATTGGATTCGAGTGTGACGTTGTTCAAGAAGCTTTTGAACCTCGTCGAGAGTTAGATTGAGTTGCATCGCTTCGGCAAGAAGCTGGTCGACTCGTTCAGTGATGATTCGAAGTTTCTCTTTGCGAGAGAGCAGCGAGCCTTGGGCGGAAACAAACGTCCCGGCGGTTCGCCTTTTTTCGACAACGCCTTCGATCTCGAGTTCACGATAAGCGCGCGCCACCGTGTTCGGATTGACCAGAAGCCGCTCTGCAAGAACTCGAATGGCGGGCATTTCATCCCCCGCCTTGAGCCTTCCCGACGCCACGAGGAGTTTCACTTGGCTCACGATCTGGCTATAGATCGGCGTCCCGTCGCGCGTACTGATGGAAATTTGCATTCGTCACCTCCGAGAGTGTTGTATTAACACAATAATACAATTGAGGCAAAGCGAGAGTCAAGTAGTCAAAAGAAAAATCGCGAGGGGATTAACCGCAGAGGACGCGGAGGTTCGCAGAGAGGAGAACTCAAGGTTAGCTTTGCATCCTCCGGTATCCCGAAGGGATTACAGCCATTAGCCGGTGGTAAGCGCAGCGCCACCACCG
>CAYMXM010000208.1:0-8224 GCA_964394065.1 uncultured Pirellula sp.
CGCTGCCAAGGGAGCCCCGTCGCTGGGAACGATCGCGATTACGGATGAAGTGTTGGGTGAGTTGTGAGCGGTGAGTTGTGAGTTGTGAGTTGTGAGTTGTGAGTTGTGAGTTGTGAGTTGTGAGTTGTGAGGTTTGAGGAAGAGGAAGAGGAAGAGGAAGAGGAAGAGGAAGAGGAAGAGGAAGAGGAAGAAGGGGCTTCGCCCCTTGGAGTTCCGCTCCCCTCGCCCCGCTTCGGGGAGAGTGGCTGGTAAAGGAGCTTTCAGATCGCTGAATCGCAAAGCGATGATCTTGGTTGGGAATCGCGTAGCGATGGCAGCCCAAGCTTACGCCCACGGCTATGGGCTGCCATCGCTACGCGATTGAGAACCGGAGCCAGTCCACGCCCATCGCTCCGCTCTGAGCGTGCCACCCTTGCCACTTCTTCCTCAAGTCTCAAGCCTCACCCCTCGAGCCTATTCGTAAGATTCGTTTGATTCGTGGTTACTCCACGCACCATGCTACAAAATGCCCAGTAGGCGCTTTGTGCGGGTTCAGATTACAGTAGTACATCCCCAATCACGACCGGCTCTCCAGACTCTGCATCTATTTGCTCCACTTCGAGGCGTTTGACTGGTGAATGCAATTGGGGATGGTGCTGTTTCTTTTCCATCTAGGGTGACTACAAATGCGGTCGATTTGGGCCAATATCCTTGCGTCGGTACTCTTAATCGCAGCCGTCGGGGGAACGGTAGGACTTATCTTATACACCCGAATGCGGATGGAGAGCGTTCCGATGGAACCTCCTCCCGAAATGCCGGAATCCGTGGGATTCGCTACCGCTGAACCGGTCAAAACGCATGCCACCGCGACAGCGATCGGAACGGTTCTTGCTACCAAGTCCCTTCAGCTCCGCACGGAGTTGGTGGGGGTGGTAACCGCTGTCCGATTCTCTTCCGGGGAGACCGTTAGGGCTGAAGACGTCTTGGTAACATTGGATACCACCGTGGAGGACGCGCAGCTCGCCAGCGCCAAAGCCGCGCTCGCCATTGCTGAGTCGACTTCCAAACGCTCCGAGCAAGCATGGAAAGCGAAAGCGATCAGTGAATTGGAGTACGAGCAATCGCAAGCAGCAGTTCAACAGGCCCAAGCCGAAATCGATCGACTCGAGGCGATCATCAAAAAGAAAACTCTAACCGCACCTTTCGATGCGAAAGCTGGACTTTTCGATCTGCAGAAAGGTCAGTATCTCCCGGAAGGGTCTCTCATCACGACGTTGCAAGGAACCGAACGTGCAATTCACATCGACTTCATGATGCCCAAACATGTCGCAGACCACCTCAAGGAAAGTGAGTTGGTTCAACTCATCACAGCCGATGGCCCCCTGGCTGCGAAGATCATTGCGATCGACGCGCAGGCCGACAAAGTGACTCGCAATCTCATGGCGCGCGCTCGCCTGGACAAGCCCCCATCCCACCTTCAACCCAACGACTCGGTCCGTGTGGAAATGACTTACGGTCCACCGATCGAAGGTGTGAAAATTCCTTACACGGCACTTCGCAACGCTCCCACCGGGGCTTTCGTCTACGTTACGGTCCCTCATGAATCGGAAGCAGATAAAAAGCGAGCACAGATGCGACCGGTTCACCCGGGGAAGTCGGTCGACGGATGCATTGTCATCTTGTCAGGGCTTACACCGGGGGAAGAAGTGATCACCGACGGTTCCTTTAAGCTCCGCCCCGGCGTATTGGTCGAGGATCCAAAAGAAAAGGAAAAAGTTGAGGAAAAGGGGGAGGGGCCCGCACTATGAAGAACATCACCGATCTCTTCATTCGCCACCCCGTCTTGGCGATCGTCGTCAATTTAATCATCGTTTTGATCGGCGTTCGAACGACGCAATCTCTCCCGGTCCAGCAGTTTCCCAAGCTGGAGAGCACCTCGATCCAGATCACCACGATGTATATCGGTGCAAGCGCGGAGACGATCCGTGGCTTCTTAACGACACCGATCGAGAAGGCTGTTTCCTCTATCGCCGGTGTCGACTTCGTAGAATCGTCGAGCGTTGCAGGGGTTAGCACGATCACGATTCGCCTCAAATTGAATCATAGCGCCACGGCTGCGTTAGCGGAGGTGAACGCGAGGCTCCAACAGGTCCGGCGCGAACTCCCTGCGGAATCGGAACCTTCCGTTGTTGAGATCCAGCGCGCGGATCGGCCTTATGCGTCGTTCTACTTGAGTTTCACCTCTGATGAGTTCGATATCCCGGCCCTAACCGACTTCTTGACAAGAACGGTTCAGCCTCAGTTTTCAACGATCGCAGGGGTACAGCGAGTTGGTGTCGAAGGGGGAAGCACCCCTGCGATGCGGATTTGGATCTCTCCCCAACGTCTCTCGGAACTCAATCTCACGCCGGGGGATGTCTACAACGCATTGCGGCGCAACAATTATCTCGCTGCGATCGGACGGGTTCAAAATGATACCGTTCAAATCGATTTGCTCACCGATACCGATCTCAAAACGGTCGACGAATTCAAAGACCTCATCGTCTGGCAAAACGAGGGAGCGATGATTCGACTCGGAGATGTGGCCGAGGTTGAATTCGGGGCCGAAGAGCCGACGATGGTAGCGATGTATCGCGGTCGCGAAGCGGTCTACATTTCCGTTTGGCCGTTGCCTGGGACCAACGAGATCGATGTCTCTCGGCAGCTATCGATTGCGATGAATGAGATCCGTCCATCCCTCCCCAAGCATATCGATATGCAGCTCGCGTTCGATGCGACGAAGTTCATGCGCGATGCGTTGTACGAAATCAGCCATACCCTCATGGAAACGATTCTCATCGTCGGCGTCGTCGTCTTTCTCTTCATGGGCTCGATTCGAACCGCCATCGTCCCACTCGTTGCAATGCCCGTTTCTCTGATCGGCGCAACGATCCTGATGTACACCCTCGGCTTTTCCCTGAACCTGTTGACTCTTCTAGCAATCGTACTTGCAGTGGGGCTCGTCGTCGATGACGCGATCGTCGTCGTCGAGAATGTTCAGCGACACATTCAGGAAGGATATGGTAAGTTCGACGCAGCGATCGTCGGTGCTCGCGAGTTGGTCGGCCCGATCATCGCCATGACGATCACCCTCGCCGTTGTCTACGCACCGATCGGATTTCAAGGTGGCTTAACCGGAATGCTTTTCAGAGAATTTGCATTCACCTTGGCGTCGGCGGTGATCCTTTCCGGGGTGGTTGCCATTACGTTGTCCCCCGTGATGAGTGCGATGATGCTGAGCGCCTCGGGGAAAGAACCTTTGCTCACGCGAGGCGTGAATTGGCTCTTCAATAAAGTTCAGATGATCTATGGAAAGATCCTAGAACGGGTTCTCGGAATCCGTTGGACGATCGCACTTTTGACAATCGTTTTAGGCGCGTTCTCGTTTCCTTTCTACCAACGATCCGGGAAGGAGCTCGCCCCGATCGAGGATCAAGGTGCCATCGGAGTCATATTGCAAGCTGCACCTGATTCGACCCTCAAGAACACCAAGCATTGGGCGTCCCACCTAGCCAAGCAGTTTTCGCAAGCTCCAGAAACCGACTACATGTGGGCCGTTGTTGGTTCGAACAGCGGTTTTGGTGGATTGATAACTCACGATTGGCATGTTCGGGAGGAGCATGGCCAACGGAGCACACAAGCGATGCTCGGGGATGTTTATATGCTCGCATCGCAAGTCCCCGGGATCCGTCCTCTCCCCTTTCTCATGCCTCCCCTCCCGGGGGCCGGGAACTTTGATGTCGAGGTGATTCTCAAGGGGGATATGGATCTTGAGCGAATGGTCGAAATCTCCAATGCGGTCGTCGAAAAGGCCATGCAATCCAACATCTACATGTTCGTCGATCCCGATTTGAAAGTGGATCTTCCTCAAGCGCAGGTGGTGATCGATCGGGAGCGAGTGGCCGATTTGAAACTCGATCTAGCCGCGATTGCGCAGGAACTCGGGGTACTCCTCGGAGGAGGTTACGTCAATCGCTTCAATCACTTCAATCGATCCTATCAAGTGATCCCCCAACTCTCGGAGGCGGATCGTCAATCGACTGGCGAATTGATGGATATCAAGATCCGAACTCCCGATGGCCAATTGATCCCCGTTTCCACTTTTGCGAGGATAGAACCGAAGACCGCACCTCGCGTCTTGAGCCGTTTCCAACAGCAGACCGCTCTCCGATTCAACGCCGCGATGCTTCCGCACGTCACGAAGGAGGTCGGGTTGCGCACGATGGAAGAGATTGTGCGCGAGGTCGCCGGTCCCGAGGCGGGAATCGACTACGCAGGGGAGTCTCGCCAGATTCGTCATGAGGGTTCTGCGTTGACCGTGACCTTGGGTATCGCATTGGTCCTTATCTACCTTGTTCTCGCGGCCCAGTTCAAGTCGTTCCGAGACCCGCTCATCGTTCTCGTTGGATCGGTTCCATTGGCGATTGCGGCCTCCCTGTCGATTACCTATCTCGGTCTGACGACGATCAACATCTACTCGCAAGTCGGTCTCATCACCCTGGTGGGGTTGGTTGCCAAGAATGGAATTCTAATCGTCGAGTTTGCGAATCATTTGCAGGAGCAAGGTCTCGACCGATGGCACGCATCGCTGGAAGCCTCGAAGACGCGGCTTCGCCCCGTTCTCATGACTTCGGCAGCGACGGTCCTAGGTCACCTACCGTTGGTGTTCGTGACGGGGCCGGGGGCTGAGGCGCGGAATAGCATTGGTATCGTTCTGGTCGTCGGAATGGCGATCGGTTCCCTCTTTACGCTGTTTGTTGTCCCTGCGTTGTACGTCATCATCGCTGCACCTCATCGACAAGTCGCTCATGGATACGATCCCGTTCGGTTAGAGAAGCCGACGCCGGAGGCGGCTTAGGAACTGTCCTGAAATAACTTCCCGATTTGAACGGGCATAGAGATCGCGGCACACTTAAGATTTCCGCTCCCTTCGCTCCCTTTGGGGGAGAAGGGCTGGGGATGAGGGGGAAGCGGCTTAGTAAACAATAGCTTAGTTAGATTTCACTTCTACCCCTCACCCCCGGCCCCTCTCCCCTAGAAGGGGCGAGGGGAGCGGAGAATTAAAAGGCGCAGCGCGAGGTAGGACGCTAAAGCGGTCGGATGGCACGTCCCTGAAGTACAAAGGGCGTGCTGCGAGATTCTGCATTTGATAAGTGGTTGCCAGTGCTGTCCCTCGCTAACGCGTCGGGTTGTGATTGCGTGGCCTCGCTTACGCATCGGCCAAACATCCCACCCCCTTCCCCTTCACGCCGATTTGTGAGGCCAACTTGAATAGATATTACCTCGATCATGCGGCTACGAGTTGGCCGAAAGCACCGGGAGTTCTGGAGGCTTACGCGCACTATCAGACCACGCTCGGCGCAGCCTCTGGCCGAGGGAGCTATCGATCCGCATTGGAAGCGGATGGGATCGTTCAATCTACAAGGGGCCAGGTCGCTCGGTTGATCGGTTGCAAACGTCCCACCGACGTTGCATTTTGCCAAAACGGTACGTTTGCGTTAAACAGCGCGATCATGGGGATCGCCTTGAAAGCTGCGGTTGCGCTCGGCTCTCCGAAGGGTTCTCCACTCCATGTGGTTACAACGGCGACCGAGCACAACAGTGTTTTACGACCGTTGTCGCTGGCTAGCGGTCGAGGATGGTTGACTTGGAGCCTCGTCGGTTGCGACCGGAACGGGCTCGTCGATCTTTCGGAGGTGGCGAAAGAGATCCGCCCGGAGACGAAATGGCTCATGGTCAATCATGCTTCTAACGTAACGGGGACGGTTCAGCCTCTTTGGAAGTGGCGCGAGCTGGCGGACAAGCACCGATTGCATCTTCTCGTCGATGCTGCTCAGTCCCTGGGCTATCTCCCAATCGATGTAGACGATCTGCAGATCGACATCCTCGCGGCGCCGGGGCATAAGGGGCTAGGGGGGCCATTGGGAACGGGAGTTCTCTACGTCAGAAAGGAAGTGCAAGAAATGCTCTCCCCCCTTTGGGTAGGGGGGACCGGGATGTCGAGCCATGACATCGCTGGCCCTTTCGGGTGGGAGGAATCGGTCGAGTCGGGAAATCAAAATGTTCCCGCCCTCGCGGCGCTGCTCGCGGCACTCGCATGGAAGGAGGTGAATCCCTTGCCGGATTTTCAAGCTTGGATGGAACAAATCTTGGAGGCGATCGCGACCTGTGACCGTTTGCGGTTGGTGGGTCCCCCTATTGGGAACCTTGCCGACAGGTTACCGGTGATCAGCATTGCTCCGAGCGAGGCGGCCGGCTCGGCAGGTCTCTCGGAGACAGCTACTATTTGCCAGGAGTGGAGCATGATGCTCGAGAGTTTGGTTCAGGTCGAATGCCGAGCGGGATTCCACTGCGCGGGGAAGATTCATTCCTTTCTCGATACCGAGAAAACAGGGGGAACTCTCCGCTTGAGCTTAGGGGCGACGACAACACAAGAAGATGTCGATGCAGCTTGTCGTGGGATCGAGTTGTTACGCACCTTGTAGAACGGAATTCATTCCGTTAGTCAACGCTTCCAGGAAAGGGCCCTAACGAGGGGATCTGCCGGTTGCCAATTCAGGGTTGCTCTGGCTTTTTAAATTCAACGCGGGGGCGCAGGGACGCGGAGATATTTTCTATCTCCCCTTAAGAGCAGAAGGTGGGGTGGCACGTCCCTGAGGAACGAAGGGCGTGATGTGAGACCTGGGATGGAGGCTTGGTTGCCAGCGCTGTCCCTCGCTTACGCCACGGGTTGTGTTGGGGGAGGACGCTTCGCGTCCCCCCTTAACTCCGATCTCTCGATCCCACTCCATTTCTCTTCTCTTCTTCCTTAAGCCTTATCCCTTAAGCCTCTTCTTCTGTGTATTCCGTGGTTCCCATCCGCTCTACGGCAGGGTCGGGACATACAGTGAGGTTTCCCAGACGGTTTTGTCGGCGGATGCGTCGGGGCGGTAGAGAAAATCGGATTCGCGAAGGGTCACATTGCTCGTGGGCTCTTGGTAATCGATCTTGCTGACTGGCACATGGTCGATCGCTCTTCCATCTTTGTCCTTCTTGAGCCGGAAGTACTCGACCGTATACGGAAAGTAGGGAAACGCAGCAGAGCGCCCCAGCGTGAGTCTCACTCCTGTCGGGATCCCTTCCCCTTCGGGTTGAACGGTCAAGTTCTCCGCGTCGATCCTTGCATTCCCCGAAATGCGAGGAGGCTCGGTTCGGAGTCGCCCTAGCAATTGCCAGACCTCGGTATCCCCAGATTTTCCTGAGACGACCTTATACCAGTTGTATCGTTGATAAAGGTTCCGAAGGAGTTCGGCATGACCACCGATCGCCAGATGAATCGCGACATCGGGGAGTTCGTGCAAGCGGTGCAGCTTTGGAGAGAGAGTTTCTCGAACCTTTTCTACGTTCACGATCTGGGGTGGTTGCTTCCCGATCTGAGTATACATCAACCGTCCGTCGGAGATCTGAATCGAGTCGATCGTAGTCTCCCCAGACGAAACGCGAGCCGTAAAACGAAACTGTCCTGTTCCAGCCCCAGCCGATTTGTACTCCCCGCTCAGGATGACCTGTTGGCTATATGCGACGCTTTGCTGATAGACCTTGCAGGAGACCGGAGGGCCGAGGACCGCTTGTCGCACCGCGTTGAGAAGCAAGTCATTGGGGTCGACCGTCTGACGCGGGGGATTGGATATCGAAGCAATTCGAACCGTGGGAGCTAAGTCCAGCTCATCTCCGACACACCATGTACCTCCGAAGAGGAACAAAGGAAACACCGAAATCAGGCAACGAAGATAAGTATTCTTTCCTGGAGAGTTGAATGTTTCTTGTCCGACCGGGGGTTGTCCCCGTCGGACACCGCTTTGGTGCCCTAGCACTCTCTCTTCGGCATCATTCCGTCCGGATGGGGCTTGCTCAGGGCTGTCAAAAAGTTGGTGTTGTGGCGAATTGGCTTTGCGCAAGTTTTGCTCCCAAAGTTTACGACGATTACACTTCGTCAGGATGCTCCCTTCTGGAGCCCGGAGGGCGGCACATCCTTGCCGGTGGTGTAAACCACCGGTAATTAGGCAACACTCCCTCTTCAGCCCGGCGGGCGGCACATCTGGATCTCGGGCCTCCAGGAAATCCATATGTGCCGCCCGCCGGGCTAAGAGGATACAGAAGAACTTGGTTATGATTTCTAGCACTTCTCCCCCTCACCCCCAGCCCCTCTCCCCGAAGCGGGGCGAGG